>CAYPLQ010000037.1:0-4619 GCA_964411605.1 uncultured archaeon
ATTGATAACAAATTTTAGTTTGTTCATAAGAACAATAAAGGCTTTAATGAAAATAAATAGTTATAATCTAGTATTTATAGTATTTATTGAGTTTTTTCTGTTGTTTGTTTCTATAAAAGTATTCTTTACCGCCGACTAAATTACCCAAATAAATAAAATATAAGAAATTAAAACCATCAGAATTGAGTGTTTTAGTCCAGAATAAATTGTTCCTTCAGATAGTTCTCCAGCTATTATTCCTGAAATGAATCCCATTATCATTGTTGAATGAGTAATTATGTCACTAATTAATTCAATCTGTCCTATCGAAAACCCAAATCTCCCTGTTGCAAGTCCTGAACTAGGTACACTTCCTAAGAAAGAAGTTCTAAATATATAAGCTGTGCCTAGGAAAATCAAAAAAGAAACCCAAACTAGGATAATATATGGCTTGATATCAATGTTTCTTTTCTCAAATAGATTTTTTCTTTCAATAGATTCTTTTTTGGTTATTTGTAGAACAGAAGAAATGTTTCCATGAGCCCTTGTTCCTTCTAAAATAATTATTATGCTTCTTGTTATTTCTTTTTCTCTAAGTGAATTAGAAAATCTTTTTAATAAGTTATTTAAATTAAAATCCCAGTGAAGCCCTCTTTTAACGATTTTTAGTTTTTCACCAACTATTCCAGGGATACCTGAAACTTCAAGAAAAGTTTTTTTCAAAGTCATTCCAGTTTTGTTTAAGCCCTCAAGCACCCTCATAAAATCAGGGAATTCTTTCCGAATTTTTTTTCTCCTTCTATTTTTTATTTCAAAGAAAACAGAAATAGGAGTAGCTAACAATAATAAAACTATTACAGAATATGTCTCAATGGATTTTTCGATACCACTAAGACCAATTGATAAGTATCTTTGTATAGCAAATAAGGCTGTTATAGGAATCGAAATTAAGAGAGTTTTCTTTGGATCAAAAATTAAGGACAAAAAGAAGTTTTTAATAGAAACTAAATATGGTGTTTTAACCTTTTCTTCCGGGTCATCTATCTGAGCTGAGTTTGTACCATAACTTTCGTTGATTTCTAATTCCTCGGTCTTCAAAGTATCTATAGGCGAAATTGTTTTTAGTAAAATTATAAAAGATAAACCTCCTAAAGGTAAAACCAAGTAAATTATGTAATAAAGAGGCTGAGGAGCCTGTCCAAAGCTAAGTATCATTATAACTAATCCCAGTATAATTAATAGTGGACCAGCTACAAAACCTGCAATATATCCCTCTGATAAATAACCAAGAAATTCTATGAAGTTTTCTTGTTCTTCCATTGCCTCATCTAAATATTCTTCAGATTTATCTTTAAAATAAGATGTTAAATCTCCTCCAGCCCTCATAACAGGAATTAAATCAACTAAGAAATCTTGGAGTTTTTTTGAGGGAGTTATTTTTACTAATTCATTAATAGCATTTTCTAGATCTGAAGAAAAGAAATCTATTTCAGTTACTATGTACTTTGCCTCTCTAGAGATTTCCCCAAATCCTTTTTCATGTATCGCTAGTCTCCTAAAAATTTCTGGTAATTTCATGTTTCCAGAAGAAAGTGCATACATAAATGTGACCGCACTTCCAAGATCTAAATTTATTTTTCTCCGCCTAGTATCTTTAATAAGTTTAATATAATATTTTGGTAAATAAAAAGCCAAAATACTAATTAAAAAAGTTAATAACAATGAAATTACTAATAAAAAATCCTTTAATAATAAAATTGATAATATAGCACCTGTTATGAATACTGAAAGAGAGATTAATGAGCTAAATAAAACAATTTTTTCTGTTGATCTGTTTATTCTGGCGCTTATAATGTCTTTTCTTAGTTCTTTTTTGCCGATAGCTTTAGATAAAAATAAGTTAATCCTAGATCTCAGATCATCAAGGTATCTTCGTAATTTTTCTGAATTAATCAATTCAGATAATGTTTTTGGCACAGTTAAATTAAACTTCATTTTTTAGATTTAAATTTTTAAATAATTCACTTTTTCTCTTTTGAAATCTTTTTATTGATTTTACAACTTCAGGATAACCTCTAATATCTTTTTCAATCATTTTCGATAAAATTTTGGCTCTAATATCTACTTCTGATCTAATCTCTTCATATGGTTCTCCTAATTCTTCGGAAATTAATTTTAGATTAATTGAGTTAGAAACTCTTTCAAATTTCCGTGCACTAGATTTCCAGTCAAATAATAAATTGGTTTGAACGCTATCTGTTTCTGAATCATAATTACCTATCTCTTGAATTTCAGTGATTCTTCTTTTTCTCTCATCCCCTTCTTTTGTGAAAGACTGAACAACTATAGCATCCAACGTCGGAATCATGCTTTTAGGAACATTAATTGGTCTATTTTCTAATCTCGTTATAGTTCTTTCTACATTAGGTGCATGCAAAGTTGAGAAACTTGTATGCCCTGTTGACATAGCTTGGAACAATGTAACAGCTTCTTTTCCTCTAATCTCCCCTACAATAATGTATTCTGGTCTTTGACGGAGAGCTCCTCTTAGGAGATCATACATATCGATGTCTTCTGCTTCAGAACCTTCTTCTGGCCTTGTAACTGATGGAACCCAATTTTCAAATGGAAGCCTCAGTTCATGAGTGTCTTCTATTGTAACTATTTTTGAGCCCCAAGGAATAAATAAAGTCATAGCGTTGAGGGTTGTGGTTTTTCCAGAAGCAGTTCCTCCCACAATCATTATGTTTCTTTTATTTTCAGCTAAATACCACAGGTAGGCCATCATCTCAGGGGAAAGTGTTTCCCACGCAATTAAGTCAGTAGGAGTTATTGGGATTTCAGGGAATTTCCTAACGGTTATAGTGCTTCCTTTTATAGTAACTTCTTCGCCTAGACTTAATTGTGCTCTACTGCCATCGGGCATGGTGGCTTCGACGATAGGTCGAGCAAAATTTATTCGTTTTCCACTTCTTTCAGCTATGTTCATTACTAATCTTTCAAGTTCATTTTCTGAAAAAGATTCATCGGACTTTAAGTCTCCATGGCGCTGATGATAGACAAAAACAGGGATGTTAGCTCCATTACAAGAAATATCTTCTAGATATCGGTCATCGAGGAAGGGCTGGAATCTGCCATAACCTACTAGATCTCTACGTAAATAATAATATATTTTCAAAAATGTTTCTTTACTTATCTCATTTTTAAGTCTTTTAACTAATTTTAAATAGTTTTTAAAAAATGTTTTTTCTTTTTCTTTAGTTATATCGGATTTCAATAAATTGCTTTTTAGTTTCTTAGTTAATTCTATTTTTAATGATTTTTCTTCATTAGATAGAGTTGGATTTATTATTTTATACCTAGAAGTTTCTTTTTCTTCATCGTAAAATATAATTACTTTATTAAATCCTTTTTTTAGCCAATAACTATCTATTTCAGTGTATTTTTCTTTATTTAATTTAGGTAACTTAATTAAATTCCTTTTTAAAGCTTCTTTCTGAATTTCTTTATGACTTGGATAATTTATTTCGTTTTCATTCTCCCAGAACATCCCTATTCTCCTTTATATCTTTATAGTTTAATATTGTTTTAATTTTAATAAAGGGATGAGTTTATTATTTTTGATAACTTTCTTAAAAATAGGAAGATGGAGGAAAAATTACTGAAATTCCTCAAAAAATTGGCTCTGCTTGAAGACCTAAGTTCAATAACGTTATCTGATTTATCCAATGAAATGGATGTTAGTGCTCAGACACTGTCAAGGTGGTTGAGGAAACTAGAAAATAAAAAATTGATTAAAAGAAGAATATATCCTAGAGGACAAAATATTATGATTACTAAAGAGGGATGGAGCAAATTAAGAAAAGAGTACTATGATTACAGAAAGATATTCGATGAAGAGAAAAAATTGGAATTAGTTGGTGAAATAGTTGATGGATTAGGTGAAGGCCAATATTATATTTCTCAGGAAGGTTATCAGAAGCAATTTGAACATAAACTAGGTTTCAGAGCGTATCCTGGAACTTTAAATGTTGAATTAAAAGATGAGAGTACAAAAAAAGTTAATTTCTTAAAGGAAACTAAGGGAACAGAAATTGAGGGATTCAAGATGAAAGATCGGACCTTTGGAGGAGCTAAATGTTTTAGTTGTAAAACGAATGGTTTTGTTTCAGCTATTATTTTTCCTGAGAGATCTAATTACGATGATGAAATAATAGAAATAATTTCTCCTTATAAGTTAAGAGAAAAAATTGAGGACTTGGATGTAAGAATTGAGGTCAAAAAATGAGTTTGGAAGAAGCTAAGATTTCTCTGAGAAATGGAGAAAAGATTTTAATTTTTGATTCAAATGAAAGAGAGGGAGAAACGGATATAGTTTTACCTGCAAGAGATATCGATTACGAGGATATAGCTTTTTTGAGAAAAAACGGTGGTGGATTAATTTGTGTTACTATGCCTTATGAGGTATCTGAAAAATTGAGTCTACCTTATATGTCTGAGGTTCTCAGAGAGAATGGTTTTGGAGAATCAAATATTCCATATGGAGAGAAATCATCATTTTCTGTGTGGGTGAATCACAAAGAAACCTTTACAGGTATAACAGATAAGGACAGGGCAAAGACAGCAAGAAAATTAGCTAA
>CAYPLQ010000037.1:4629-5699 GCA_964411605.1 uncultured archaeon
GTTCCAATACTTAAAGGCGCTAAAAATTTATTAAATAATAGAAAAGGCCATACAGAACTTTCTATGGCTGTTGCTAAAATGGCTGATGTATTGCCTACTCTTGTTGTTTGTGAGATGCTGGATGATGAAACAGGGGATTCTTTATCTAAAGAAAAAGCCAAAAGGTTTTCTGGGGAAAATAATCTTGTTTTTGTAGAAGGAAAAGAAATTGTGGATAATTATTGATGTTTTCTTAACCTTGCTAGTCTTGATTCAATTGAATCATGTACTGAGAGACAACATGTATTTTTGACTTCACTTTTTTTGCCTCTATTTTTTCTATCTTTTTTAATTGTTTTAGGCATCTTTAATAACCTCATTTAAAGAGTTCTTTTTTATGTTACTTAAATATTTTTAGGTATTATTAATAATTAAAATTATAAATCATTATAAATTAAAAATAAATAATAAAAGATCAATTTTTTCAAAAAATAAAACATAATAGATGTTTTTTTGCCATTATTAATAATTAAAATTATAAATCATTATAAATAATTTATGAAAATAAACAAATAAATAAAAAAAATAAAATTATTTTTGTTACTTAATTCAACCTAAACTTCCTCTGATTTGCCCCATCTTTTTTATTCCATTTTTTAACAATTCTTTTTCCGATTCTTCATTCAATATAGCTCCTTCATCACCACAGACTTGTTTTATAACAGGTTTAAGCGTTTCCATTAAAGTAAGGTATCTTTCATCTTTTTCATTTTTAGGCCCAATATCGATGTCCATGTACTGCATTAGGTATTTGATGTCATCATCAACTTCTCTAACAGCTCGGTCAGGTAACAAATCCTCAGCTAAATTTAAGTTAACAAATCTTCCAGCGAAATTTAGGTCGTTCACCAATGAAGGGTAGTATTTGTTTAATAATCGATCTATAGCTCCTTTCCCAAACTTCTTGTTGACTTCTTCTAACCCTCTTCCCGTACCTATGAATTCTGGAGGAATTCCCAGGGTATAGAGAGCTGCAGTGAATTTTATGGCTCTAGGTAATTCAGGTAATTGATCTAATTGGAGATCTTTAA
>CAYPLQ010000037.1:5709-8996 GCA_964411605.1 uncultured archaeon
CAACTCAGGTTCAGTAGTTAATTCAGCGATATCAGAAGGCATAGGTACATCTCTAGCATACCCAACAGGTCCTTTCCTAGCTAATCGATCACGTTGGTTAGGCATCAAATCAGAGACCTTTTTAACGGCTTCAATTATTTGATAAAAAGTCCTTAAATAATATTTAGTAAATGTCCCTATTAGGTTTTCAATTTCTTTGGTTTCTTCTTCAGTGTAACTTAAGGGCTCTACATCATCAATGTGTTTTTTAAAATCTTTAATAACTTCTCTAGTTTTTTCTGGACCTATATCGTATCTAATTCCTGATTGAATTGTTACAGTTTTAATTCCCGCAAACTCCTTTATTATGTTTTTACTATTACCAGGCATTACGTGGCCTCTGAAAGGCAAGGCACCTCCACCATATATTGGGGCAACATTCACATTTTTTTCTTTACTTAATTTAGCGCATTCAGCAATTGCTTTTTTTACAGATAAAACAGCCGGCATTAAACCATAAGACAATGCGGGATCCGATCTCCCTAACATCACCCTTAGTCTGTTAACTTCAATTCCTAACTCGTTTTTACATCCATCAACATAATCTCCTAGGATGTTTCCGATATTCATTAGTTCAGGAACTTCTTCAATTAATGGAATTAGATGAAAGGTAAAAGATTCTGGTAAATCAAATTCTTCCTTAGATAGCTCAGAAACAAATTTAAATCTTTTTTTAACTTCAATTAACTCAGATGCTTCAGCTGTCATTGGATGAATAACCTCAAAAACTGGTATATTGTTAATTTGGTGTGAAGCTTGATAATTAGCTTCCATAATAGACATCAGGGTCATTAATTGTCTAAAAACAGTTTCCTCTGTTGCACTAGGTATTCTTGGAGTAATCAATGAATCTTGACCGGGTATTAAATCGGTTTTTTCTAAGATATCCATAACTAGTTGTGTTACTTGATGATATGGAGTCATCTTTCCTTCATAATCAACCATGTATTCTTCAGATCCAAGACCACCTTCTTTAGGAGATAATAATGCATTTATCCCTTCCTTCGGTTCATCTTGAATAGGAGTATACTTAGTCGCACTGTCAGGATGTTGAGTTACCATTGTTGCTGGAATTTTCATTTTGGGTACCCAACTCAATAATGACATACTTTAACATAATTTTTATGGCAATTTCGGATTAATTTTAGAAAAAAATAAACATAACTTAAATACACAATTAAAGTACAACAATAAATCTTTTAACAATAAACTTAATTGAAAAGAGGTAACCCTAAAAATGACTGAAATCTACATAAATGGAGAATACTTACCTAAGGAAGAAGCCAAAATTAGTATTTTTGATCATGGATTACTCTATGGAGATGGGGTATTTGAAGGTATAAGAGCCTATGACGGAAAAGTTTTTAAATTAAATCAACACATTAATCGATTATATGATTCTGCCAAATCTATAGACTTAGATATTCCTTTAAGCAAAGAAAAAATGAAAAATTCGGTTTTAGAGACTCTGAGAATCAATGGACTCGAAAACGCATATATTAGGCCTTTGGTAACAAGGGGAATAGGGGATCTTGGACTTGATCCAACTAAATGTGATCAACCTAATGTCATTATAATAGTCCAAGAATGGGAAGCAATGTATGGTGACTTATATCAGGAGGGACTAGAAGCAGTAACAGTTGGTGTCAATAGAAATTCACCTGCCGCCTTACCTCCTAACATAAAATCATTAAATTACTTAAACAATATTTTAGCGAAAATTGAGGCAAATTACAAAGGTGGAGACGAAGCTATTTTTTTAGATAAAGAAGGGAAAGTATCAGAAGGATCAGGAGACAATGTTTTTATAGTAAAAGATAAGGAAATAAAAACTCCCCCAACTCTAAACAATCTAAAGGGTATAACTAGGAAAACAGTTATTGATTTAGCAGAAAATAATGGATACAAGGTTAATGAGTCAGAAATCGGTTTGACAGATCTATATACTGCCGATGAGGTTTTTGTGACTGGAACAGCAGCTGAGGTTGCTCCCATAACTAAAGTTGATGGAAGAGTATTTGGTGAAGGTGAACCAGGAGAGGTGACCACGGAATTGATGGAAGAGTTCAGTGTATTGACTGGGGAAGTAGGTACGAAGATATATGAATGAGGTGATTTAATCTGAATATTTATTTAATTTTAGGCCTTATCTTAGTTTTTTGGGCAGTGCTAAATATATTGGATAAACTAAATTACTTATCAAGATTCAATATATCAGTTGAAAGCCTCTTTTTCCTTTTATGGAGAACAGATAGGGGTAAGAAAGCAATAGATAAATTAGTTAAAAGATTTAGAGGTTTTTTTTCAAAATTAGGTTACCTAAATATTTTCACTTCAATAGCAGCTATTTTATTAGTTACAGGCGTCCTTGTTTTTCAACTTATTTTTACTGTAGAAAAAACTGAAATAGTTACTCAACTCAATGTTCAAGACGCTATAATATTACCTGGCTTTGCTATACCAATTTTTTATGGAGCATTAGCTCTTGGTTCTGCAATAATCCTACATGAATTCTCCCATGGTATATATGCTAGACTCGAGGATATGAAGATAACTTCTTTGGGGGTTGGTGTATTTTTATTAATTCCTTTAGCTTTTGTAGAACCTGATGAAGAAGATATCAAGAAAAGTGATAGGTTATCAAAAATCAAAATGTATGCTGCCGGTGTTTCAACAAACTTATATGTTTCAATAATAGCCATGGGATTAGTGATATTGGTTTTATTATTAGCTTTCACTCCAACCACTTCTGGCTTAGGAATTACTGTAGTTAATGAAACTAGTCCAGCATATCAAAGTGGTTTAAGACAAGATATGGTGATTACTTCAATAAACAATAAAGATATTGATACAATAGGGGATTTTCAAGATTTTATAGCAAATTCAGAGCCAGGTGAAACCATTGAGGTTGTTACACAAAAAAATGGTGTTTTTTCTGTGACATTAGGTCAAAGAAATGAAAAATCATTTTTTGGTGTCGGTGGTATTTCGATAAAAGGATTTTATGATAATTTTAAGTCTCCTCTTGTCTATATTTCCCCTCAAGTAGGTCAAGCGATGAAGATCTTTGATTCATCGTTTTATCAAGCTAACATAAACCCAAATATAAGTTTATCGATAATGCAGGCAGGTTTTTGGGTGGCTTTAGTTAATTTTTGGCTTGGAATAATCAACATGATGCCAATTTATCCTATTGATGGTGGAAGAGTATTTAAAGAATTAATTGAATCAGGTCTAGAAAAAATAAG
>CAYPLQ010000037.1:9091-10797 GCA_964411605.1 uncultured archaeon
TTACATTTGTTAGTGTGACTTTTCTCTTAATTTATATATTACCTATACTTGTTTTGATATTCTTGTGATCTTTGTGAGGGATTTTATGTACAAAATAGGTCTTGTAACTACTGAAAACAAAGAAGAAGCAAAGGAAATAGGAAAACATCTTTTAAAACAAAAACTCGTAGCTTGTGTCAACATTTTGGGAGAAATAGAATCGATGTATTGGTGGGATAAAAAAATACAAAAAGATTTTGAATATTTATTTATTTTTAAGACAGAAAAGGATAAAGAAAAACAAATTATTGAAGAAGTAAAAGAACTACATAGTTATGAAAACCCTGAAGTAATTTTTTTAGATTTATCAGAAGGATCGGAAGAGTACTTGGATTGGATAAGTAAATGTACTTCGTGAGGAAAAAGAATGCATTGGAGCGATGAAAAAGCTAGAGATGTGGTTAAGAAAAGAGGTAAAAATAACACGGTGGCTAGCGGGATCTCCCCATCAGGCCCAATTCATTATGGTAATTTTAGGGAAATATTAACTGCAGATTTGATTAATGAATCAATAAAAGACATTGAATCAACTAAATCTGAATTAATTTGGGTAGTTGATGATTATGATCCATTGAGAAAAGTTTATCCTTTTCTTGATGATAGTTATGAAAAACACATAGGGAAACCTTTGTCTAATATACCTGATCCAGATGGTTGCCATGATTCTTATTCTGAGCATTTCATGAATGAGTTCTTAGATTCTTTGCCAGAGCTAGGTATACATCCTGAAATTAAAAGAGCTAGTGAGATGTATAAGAATGGAGAGTATTCAAAAACTATCTTAAAGGCTATGGAAGAAAAACAAGAAATAAAAAACATCTTAGAAGATATAACTGGTAGAGAACTTCCACGTAATTGGATTCCGTTTAATCCTTTATGTGAAGAATGTGGTAAACTGACTTCTACTGAAGCTACTGATTTTGATGGAATGAAAGTATATTACGAATGTGAATGTGGTCACCAAGGAACAGTTAAAGCAGATGAAGGAGAAGGAAAATTGCCTTGGAGAGTAGATTGGCCAGCTAGATGGACTATTTTAGATGTAACAGTTGAACCAATGGGAAAAGACCATGCAGCCGATGGAGGTTCATTTGATACAGGTAGTGAGATATCTAAAAAAGTCTTTGGAAAAAAACCACCTTTTCCAGTAATTTATGAACAAATAGGGTTGGTTGGGGAAGGAGAGATGTCAAGTTCTGAAGGCATTGTTTTAACTCCTAAAAAAATGCTTGATTTCCTACCACCTGAAGTGGTAAGATACATAATTACTAGGAAGAAACCTAAGAGGCATATTGATTTAGACACAGGGTTTGGGGTTGTTCAATTAATTGATGAATACCAAGAAGCTGAGAGAATCTATTACGGAAGAGAGGAAGGTGACGAAGAAACTAAGAGAATCTATGAATTGTCTCAACCAAATGAAGTTAGAGAAGAATTCCCTCCTCAAATACCATTTAAGCACTTAGTTAATTCAATACAAATTGCAAGGGATTTTGAAGGAATTAAAGAAATTTTGACTAGAACCGATCACTGGTCCCAGGATTACTCGGATGAATGGCTAAATAAATGGGTTAATAGAGGAAAAAATTGGTTAGAGTTGTTTGCTCCAGATAAAGCGAAGTTCCAGGTAAAAGAATCAATTCCAGCTCAGACAAAAGATTTTGATG
>CAYPLQ010000037.1:10986-12080 GCA_964411605.1 uncultured archaeon
TGCGATAACTGGTGGCGAACCATTTCAGGTAGAAGAGAGATTATATAAAAAAATAGAGTTCTTTAAAAATAAGTTTGGAGAAGATTTTCATCTTCATCTTTATACATCCGAAGCTATAGGAGAAAAGCAACTAAATGAGTTAAGAAAGAGTGGTTTAGATGAAATCAGGTTTCATCCGACGAACTTAGAACCTAAAGAAGAATTGATTAATTCAATAAAGTTATCTAATAAATACATTGATGAGGTTGGAATAGAAATTCCCGCTATTCCGGGCAAAAAAAACGAAGTAATGAATATATTGGAGAAAATTGAAAAAAACATTGATTTTTTGAATTTAAATGAATTTGAGTACGCAGACAGATCTTTGGATGAATTTAAGCGACGTGGGTTTTTGACGAAAGAAAAAAATAGACAATCAATTGAGGGAAGTGAGGAACTAGCTAATTTTTTACTTCAAAAAGAATTTGACTTCACCACCCATTTTTGTCCATCACATTTCAAGGATTCAATTCAATTAAGAAGAAGATTTATTCGAAGAGCTAATGAAGTAAAAGAAGAATATGAAGAAGTTACAGAAGATGGGACTTTAGTTAAAGGCATAATAGAAACAAATAACTTATCTGATGTTGTTGAAAAATTAAAAAAAGAAGAAGTACCGAATAAGTTATTTAAAGAAAAAGAAGATGTAGTTGAAATTGCTTGGTGGGTCTTAGATGACTTAGTTGGTGATTTAGAGAAGCTAAGTAATAATACATATATAGTTGAACAACATCCAACTGAATATAAATTAGTGGTTCAAAGAATTCCTTTATCACATAAGAAATAAATATTAAGTAGTTTGATTTTTAACAAACAAAAGCAATTAATGAATGGGTGTTAATCTGAAAGTAAAAATCGATCAAGTAACCTGCATTGGGTGTGGGCTTTGTGAAAACGTTTGCAGTAGTGTATTTGAAATGAACGGAGAAGTTTCCCAGTTAATTGAGGAGTATCAAGGAGACGAAGCAAATGAAGGAGAAGTTCCTGATGACAAAGGTTGTGTTCAATCTGCTGCTCAAGAATGTCCAGTTGATGCTATAGAGGTAGAATAATGG
>CAYPLQ010000038.1:0-1606 GCA_964411605.1 uncultured archaeon
ATGCCCAAAATGTCAATTTTTGTATGGAAAAGCTTCAAAATTGATATCTGAACAAGGTGAATATGATAAAGCTTTTATTGGGGGAACAAGAAACTTACAGGATTTTTTTCCACAACTAATTGAGAATATTAAAAACAATGGAAAAATAGTTGCGAATGCATCTAGAATCGAAGTCGCTCTCAAAATCCAAGATTTGATGAAGAAAGAAGAAATTCATAAAGACACAATTTTGATTCATATATCTAATTACAAGGAATTAGGTGGGAAAACTTCGTTTGAACCAAAAAAACCTGTTTTTATGGTTGTGGGAGAATGTTAATTGGTGTTAGTTTAGGACCAGGCGAACCTGATCTTTTAACCTTGAAGTCAAAAAAGATTCTAGAAACATGTGATGAAGTATTTGTTTCCGGAAAAAGATCCAAGGAGTTAGTTAAAAATTATTGCGAACCAAATGAACTTGAATTCCCAATGACAAATGATGAAGAAGTTCTAAAAGATTTTTGGGATAAAAACACTGATATCATAGCTAAAGAAGCGAAAAAAAAAGATGTAGCATTTGCCAATATAGGTGATATTAATTTTTTCTCAACTTTTGGACATATAAAACGAAGAATGGAAAAAAAATACCCTGATGTTGAGATTAAAACTATTCCAGGCGTACCATCGTTTACAGCAGCTTTTTCAAAACTTGAAGAAGTTTTAAATAAACCAATAACTATAACCGATGATTTAAACAATCAAAACGATGTTAAATTAATATTAAAAGCTAATAAACCAACAGAGTTATCAAATAAATTAGAAAAAAAAGGTTATAGTGATTTTAGTTTATTAAAGGAACTTTTTACAGATAAAGAAGAAATTACAAATCAATTACCATCAGAAAGTCCATATTTTTCAATACTGGTAGCAAAAAAAGAAGGAGAAAATAATGACAGTTAAAATAATTGGAGCAGGTCCTGGAGACCCAGATCTAATAACAGTTAAAGGAAAAAAACACTTGAAGGAATCGGATTTAGTTCTATATGCAGGTTCATTAGTTAATGAAGAATTAATTAGAGATCTAGATGCTGAGTCCTATGACACTCAAGACATGGATCTCCAAGAAATTGTCGGAAAAATAAAAGAAGCTGAGAAAAAAAACAAAAAAGTAGTTAGATTACATAGTGGCGACCCGTCTCTTTATGGAGCTATTGTTGAACAAATACATGAATTAAATAAACATGGAATTGAAGTTGAAATAATTCCAGGAGTTTCATCTGTTTTTGCTTCTGCAGCCAAATTAAAAACACAACTAACTCTAAAAGGGGTTTCAGAATCAGTTATTTTTACTAGACCAGCTGGAAAAACCTTAGAAGAGGACAAAATATCTGAATTATCTGAGCTAGGAACGACTTTAGTTATTTTTTTGGGTGTTTCTAAAATTGATGAAATAATGAATAAGATTCAGAAACCCGATAATACACCAGTATCTGTTGTTTATAAAGCAACTTGGAAAGATGAGAAAATAATTAAAGGAAACGTAGGTAATATTGCAGAAAAAGTAAGAGCAAATAACATAAAAAAATCCGCATTAATTATTGTTGGAGAAGTATTGGAAAAAAAGGAC
>CAYPLQ010000038.1:1616-2376 GCA_964411605.1 uncultured archaeon
TTAGCTTCGATGTTAGCTTTTTCGTAAAAGTAAAAATAGCAAAAAGAATTAAAGATAATTCACTTTGAAAGAGATCTTGAAGAAGCTAGAAAAATCAAAAAAAATCTAGAAAAAGAATATAGTGTTGAATGCTTAGAATATAACAAGAAAAAAGTATTGGAGATATATAAAAAACAAAATGCAGTTTTTGTTTTTTTAATGGCAACTGGAATTGTTATAAGAAATATTTGTGACATTTTAAAAAATAAATGGAAAGACAACCCTATATTGGTTGTAGACAGAGCATTAAATCACTCTATTCCACTGATTGGTGGACATCATGGCTCTAATCGAGTAGCCAAAAAACTTTATAGAGAAATGAAGATCTATCCGGCTCTAACCACGGCAACTGAAACAATCGAAATTAATTCCTTGGAACAAACAGCATCTAAGCTAAATAAAAAATTAATAAATAAGAATTCCTCTAAAAACATAAATAAAAAAATAATTGAGGAGAAATCACAGGTTCCTATAGTGAAAATAAATGGTCCCAAGATAGTTTTAATAGATAAAGAAACAGCTGTTCTAAGTAATCCAGATACTGAATACAGAGACTATGTGTTGGGAATAGGATCTAAATCAGGAATAAGCCAAGAAAATGTTTTAAAAGCTATTAAGAAAGCTTTAAAAATAAAAGATATTTCTTTATCGGATATAAGGGCTATTGCAACATCACAAGTCAAAGAAAATGAAGAAGGAATAATTCAGGCATCTGAGAACC
>CAYPLQ010000038.1:2386-11932 GCA_964411605.1 uncultured archaeon
AAAAAAAAAAAAAAACCTCTTTTTTTAGTTCCTAAGCAAGTTATTAATAACCAAGAAATAAAGACTAAATCTAAAGCAACTAGAATTGGATTAAAGGGAGTTGCTGAACCTTCAGCCTTGTCTTTATCTTTAAATAAAGAATTAGTCTTAAAGAAACAAGTAATTGGTGATGTAACAATTGCAATCGCAAAATAAGATATCTGTAATAGGTGTAGGACCAGGTGATATCCGTTACTTAACAAAAAAAGCAGAAAAAGAAATAGAGAACTCTGACTTAGTTATAGGATATAAAACCTACATAAATCTTTTAGAGAACCATTTCCCTCAAAAAAAATTTGTTAGAGGAAAAATGGGGGGAGAAGTTGAAAGAGTAAAAAAAGCAATTAAAAAAGCAGAAAAAAAACGAGTTTCATTAATTAGTGGTGGAGACCCAAATATTTACGCATTAGCAGGTTTAACACTAGAAATAGCTAAGAAACAAGGATTTAACGACAAAATAGAGATTATTCCTGGAGTTACAGCTATGAATGCTTTAGCCTCCAATTTTTCAGGCCTCTTTCAAGACAAAATAGCGATTATAAGTCTAAGTGATTACTTATCATCTTGGAAAAAAATCAAAAAAAGAACAAAATTAGCTACAAAAAAAGGCTTTGATTTAGTTTTTTATAACCCAAAAAGCAAAAAAAGACCTCAAAAATTAAAAAAAGCTCTAAATATTGTTTTAAAGCAACAAAACAAAGAAAATGAAGTCATTATTGGTCGTCAAATAAGTAGGAAAAGAGAATGGATTAAAAAGACAACAATAAAAAAAGCTTTAAAATCCCCTATTTATGACAAAATAGATATGAAAACAATTGTAGTAGTTCCTTCACCCAATTCAAAAACAACAAAATGTAGAAATAACAAAAAAACCAAGATAGCGGGCATAGGTCCAGGTTCAGTAGAAAATATGACCAAAAAAGTCTACAAAGACATTAAAGATGCTAACTACATTTTTGGATCCCAGAAATACATTAAAGAGATACAGCCTATTTTAGAAAATCAAGAAATAATAACACATGAAGACCAACCCTATAAGAAAAGAACATCAAAGAGAATCATAGAAGCTCGAAAACTAGAATCAAAATCAATTATATTGTCAGCAGGCGATCCATCAATTTATGGACCTAATACAGCAAGCATAAATGGATTTAATCCAATAAAAGAACCAGGTGTAAGTTCTTTCCAGGCTTTAGCAGCTAAATCAGGAGCTCCATTAGTAAAAGACGTAGTTATACTATCCCCTTCTTGTAAAAATTATTTAAAGACTATAAAAAAATCTCTTCAAAATAATTTTGGAGTAATTAGTTTTAACACAAATAAAAAATCAATAAAATCCTTAAAAAATAATTTAGACAATAAAAAAGCTTTCGCAATTGGTAAAAATATATCCAGAAAAAACGAAGAAATATTAATTGGACGCAATAAAGATTTAAAATTAGAAGAATTAGAACCAACCCATAATTGGACAACAATAATCCCTAACTCCGATTCATTTTTTTGGGAGAAAAAAGGCTTACTAGTTTCGAAAAGAGGATATGAGGAAAAATATGAATACTGATTTTGTAGATTTAGGCGCAACAAGTAGAGAAGCAAAAAAAATAGCAAAAAAAAGTAGAAAAAAAGCAAAGAAAATAGTAGGTGACGAAAACCTAGAACAAAAAGTAATACAAAGATGTGTAATAGCAACAGGAGATTCAAAAGTAAAAAATATAGTTGAATTCAGAAATGACCCGATTAAAGAAATAATACAAGCTTTAAAAAAAGAAAAGCCAATTTTTACCGATATAAATATGGTAAAAGCAGGAATAATCAATAAAGGCCATAATTCGAGTATTGAATCCGTTATTGGTGAAGGAGATGAATTAGCACAAAATGAAGGTCTTACAAGAACATCTGCTGGTTTTATAACTCTATCAAATAAATTAAATGATTCAATTATTGTTATTGGAAATGCTCCTTCAGCTCTCAAATCACTTGTAGAGATGATTAAGGAAGAAAAAATCACCCCAAAAGCGGTTATCGGCACCCCTGTAGGATTTGTTGGTGCGGCAGAAAGTAAATCTAAATTAAGGAATATAAGTGTACCATCTATTTCAACGACCGGATCTAAGGGTGGTACACCAATAGCTGTTGCTTGTATAAATGAAATAATAAATCTCTATAATAAACAATAAAAAAATGGAGCCAATAATTGACCCAATTTCAAAAAATAAAGTCCCTGAAGAATGGATTAAGAAATCTAAGCATAAAAGAGAAATTTTAAGAAATAAAATTGAGTCAGGGAAATGGGTACTTACTTATAAAGGAAAAAAACTTAAAAGAGGCTTTTCGACTGGTACTGTGGCCAGTGCAGCTGCTAAGGGAGCTTTTTTATCTGAATCCAAGAAAAAAGTCGAAGTCCCTACTCCAATAGGAATAAGAGCTAAGTTGAGCATTGATTCCAAGAAGAACAGATGCATAGTGAAGAAGAATCCAAGTGATCATTCCTTTGATTCAACCGAAAACGTCAAGATTGAAGGAAATATTGTTTCGAGACAAAAAAATGACCTAATATTCGGTGAAGGAATAGGAACAGTTAGTGAAGAATCATTTGAGATAAAAAAAGGCAATCCCTCCGTTACTGAGCCAGTTAAAAAACAAATAAAAAAATCAATTGAAGAGGAACTAAAAAAGAACAAAACCGCAGAAATAAAGTTAACTGCCTCTAATGCTTCAGAAGAAGCTTTAAAAATAAATAAAAGATTTGGAATAACTGATGGTATATCATTATTAGGGACAACTGGTTTTGTTGAACCCTGGAACGACGAGCTCCTAGATTCAAAACTAGAATTAGTCAAAAAACAAAATAAATTGGTTCTGACAACTGGAATGGTTGGAATGAAACATTGCGGTCGACTTTTACCGGATTATAAAGTCATAAAAATTGGTAAAAACTTCGAAAAACTAAAAAAATTAGATTTTAAGAAGAAAAAAGTAATTTTATGTGGTTTACCAGCGTTAATTCTAAAATATGGTGATCCAAGTATCCTTGAAGACACTGAGTTTACTTCTGTTAGTCAATTAGTTAGAGAAAAACCTGAAACCAAGAAAATCGATGCAGCTCTTAACAAAGTTCAGAAAAAACTACCTAGAGTTGAAATAGTTCTTGTTAAAAATAATGGAGACATTCTTCGAAAAAGAGAGGCTCTGGCATGAAGGTTGTAGGTGTTGGACCAGCTCCTGGTTACTTAACAGATAAAGTTAAAGAGCTTATTAAAAAGGCAGATACTATAAGAGGTTCAGAAAGGGCTTTAAGGATAGTTGAACCTTTTATTTCAAAAAATTGTGATTTTGAGGTAATTGAGGATTTCAGTGATCTTGGGGGGTTGCCCCAGGATTCCTTGTTATTGTCTACGGGTAATCCTTTTTTGAGTGGTTTAGGTAAATTTGGTGAAGAAGTTTATTGTGGGATTTCATCTTTTCAGTTGGCATCTGCAAAATTGAATTTGAGTCAACTCAATACTGTGCCTTTGTCACTTCATGGGAGAGAAAAGGAATTTAATAAAATATTTGAGCAATTAGAGATTGGAAATAAGGTTTTTTTATTACCTGATCCTGATTTCAGTGTGGAGGAACTGGTTTTTGAGTTAGATAAAAGAAATTTTGAAGTGGATTTTTATTTGCTTGAGAGGCTGGGGTATCCCGATGAGAATATCGAAGAAGGTGATTTAGATTCTCCTCCTGTACCTTCTGATGATCTTTTTTGTATTTTTTTAGTTCCCAAAAAACTGGACTAAGTTTTTTTTGAAAAAAATAAAATAAGCTTTAAGTACCCTCAAACAATAAAGTAAATCTGAATTAAATCAAGTAAGGTGAAATAATGCATATAGCTGAAGGATTTCTACCACTAAAATGGAGCCTAACTTGGTACCTACTTGCAATTCCATTCGTGGCTTACGGAGCTTATAAAGTAAAAAAAATAATCGAAAAAAAACCAAAACTAAAACCTCTTCTAGCAATTTCAATAGCATTTGTATTTATACTCTCAGCAATGAAGCTGCCCTCAGTTTCAGGAAGCTGCTCACATCCAACAGGAACTGGACTACCAATAGTTTTATTTGGACCCATAGTGACCAGCCTAATATCATTTATAGTATTAATATTTCAAGGACTATTCCTTGCTCATGGAGGAATAACAACTCTCGGAGCAAACACTGTCTCTATGGGAATAATAGGACCGCTAATAGGTTGGTTAGCCTACAGAGGAAGCAAAAAAATCGGTTTATCAATAATTTATGGAGGTTTTATAGCAGCATTTACTGCAGATTTAGTGACATATGCAACAACGGCATTACAATTAGGAGCCGCATTTCCCGCAACAAAAGGAGGTTTTTTTCAATCATCACAAACATTTCTAAGCATATTTGCTGTAACACAGATTCCATTAGCTATAGTTGAAGGAATTGCTGTTATGACAGTTATCAAATATTTAAAAGAATACAATATGGACGTATCTACCACTGTAAGAGAAATAAAACCATGGGGAGGATCTTAATGTCCATTAAAGGATATTTAGTTATTTTAATTTTATTAATAATAGGTTTTTTTGCATATTCTACCTATGTACCCGGAGAATACCATGGAGCATCACATGAAGGAATTCATTTGATAAAAGAAAGTTATAATAACTATGAACCCTGGTTTAACTCAATATGGACACCACCGAGTAAGCCGTTGATGGTGATGTTGTTTACAATGCAAGGAACAATAGGAGCATTAGTCGCCGGATTTTATTTCGGTAAAATCAAAGGAAAAGCGGAAGCTAATCAAAATGACATTAGCTCATGACATTCAAGTATATCATAGAATAAAAAAAAGAGATCTACCAATAAACTCACAGAAAAAAATTTTTTTTTCTTTTTTAACATTATTTATTTTAGTTTCATTTCAAGACCTTTTTCCAATATTTTTAGTTTTTTTGTTAATGACTTCGCTTATTTCATGGACAGGTGTTGAATTTAAATCCTTGTTAAAAACACTTTCTGTTCCAATAGCTTTTTTAATACCTTCTATTGTTATAATATTTTTTATAAAGGGGACTACACCTTTTTTTTCCTTAAAAATCTTCAGCTTTAAATTTGTAATCTTTAAAGAAGGTTTGATATTAGGAGGTGTTTTATTAGCTAGAGCTATGGCCGGTGTAACTTGCCTATATTTCTTAGTTTTCACTACACCAATTGAAGACATAATCCAATCTTTAAGAAAAATAAGGGTTCCAGAAATACTTATTGAGCTACTATTTTTATCGTATAAACTTATATTTGAAATTGCTGATAAAACAGAGAGAATGAAAAAATCAATTGATTGTAGATTAGGATTTAATTCTAAAAGAAATAAAATAAAGTCATTAGCTCTTTTACTTTCTTCTCTTTTCGTTGACTCTATAAATAGATCTGTAAAAATAGATAAAGCTATGAAAGCTAGAGGATATAGAGGCAAGATACCAAACACAAAATTTTTATTTGATAATAAGAAAAAAAAGGAATCAAATTTAGTTTTCTATGCTTTGATTGGATTTGATGTGTTTTTAATAACTTTAAATTTAGTTTAGGAGAATAGAAATGAAAGCCATTGAAATTAAAAACTTAAATTTTTCTTATGGAGATAAAAAGATATTAAAAAATATTAATCTTTCAGTTGATAAAGGAAAAAAAGTTTTTATACTAGGAGGTAATGGAGAAGGTAAAACAACTCTATTACAACATCTAAATGGTCTCCTAAGATCAGAGAAAGGGAATATAAAGATACAAGGGGAATATCTAAAAAAAGATAAAATAGATGAGATAAGAAAAGAAGTCGGTTTTCTCTTCCAGAATCCAGATAACCAAATTATAGCTCCAATAGTTTCCCAAGACGTTGGAATCGGGCCCTGTAATCTCAATTTATCTGAAGAGGAAGTAAGAAAAAGAACCGAACACTCCCTTAAGAAAGTAGGTATATTTGACCTAAAAGACAGGAAAACACATGATCTAAGCATCGGAGAAAGAAAAAAAGTTGCAATAGCAGGTGTTTTAGCTTTGAAACCAAGTATTTTAGTTTTAGATGAACCTGCTTCAAGTTTAGATCCAAAAAGCTCAAAGGAATTTATGGATTTAATAGAAAAACTCTGCAATGATGGCAAAACAATAATAGCGGCTACCCATAAAATAGATTTAGCATACGAAACTGCTGATAGAGTTGTATTAATGAAAGAAGGAGAAATAATACAAAAAGGAAAACCAGAAGATGTTTTAATAAATAAAGATCTTTTGGAAAAATGCAGACTGACTTTTCCCAAAAAAATAATCAATTAAGTGTCAAAATAAAAACTAGGAAATTGAATAAAAATGAAAGGAATAGTAATAGCAGGGACTTCAAGCGGAATTGGTAAAACAACAATAGCTTTAGCCTTAATGAATTCTTTAAATAATGTACAACCCTATAAAGTAGGTCCTGATTACATTGATCCAAGTCACCATGAAAAGATAACAGGAAAAAAATCAAGGAACTTAGATATTCATTTGATGGGGAAAGAAGGCATAAAAAGAAATTATTCACTAGGAAATGGTGATTACGGAGTTATTGAAGGAGTTATGGGTTTATATGACTCTTACAAAGAAAGTACAGCAAAAATCGCAGAAACCCTAGATTTGCCCGTTATTTTAGTAATAGATGCTTCAAATGGCATGGAAAGCGTAGCAGCTACAGCATTAGGGTTTAAAGAATTCGGAGAAGCCAAAATAAAAGGAGTGATCATAAACAATGTTTCAAGTTCAAAACAAGAAAAAGGAATAAAAAAAGGCTTAAAAAAAGCAAAGATACCATGCCTTGGATCAGTATATCGTTCAAAGGAACTAGAGATTCCAAGTAGGCATTTAGGGTTATATATGGGAAATGAAAATCAACTTAATCCAGCAGAACTTGAAAAAGTAACTGAAAACTTAAAAATCGCAGAAATAAAAAACAAGTTTGAAGAACCAGATCTAAAAAATAAAAAAATAACTAAAAAAAATAGAAACAAAAAAGATGTTAAAATAGGATTAGCTTACGATTCTGCTTTTAATTTTTATTACACATACAACATAGAGGTTCTTAGAAAAAATTCTGAATTAATATGTTTTTCTCCATTAGAGGATGAATTACCTCAAGCTGATGCTTATTATTTTGGTGGTGGATACCCAGAACTACATCTAGAAGCTCTTGAAAATAACACCAAGATCAAAAAACAAATACTACATCAAGCCTCAACTGGGAAACCAATCTTTGCTGAATGTGGAGGATTCATGTATTTGGCTGAAACCATAGAAAAAAATAACAAAAAACATAAAATGACTGGAGTTTTACCCCTCGATATTGAAATGACTGATTCTCTTCAAGCAGTAGGTTACACCGAAGTTGAGGCAAAAACCAATTTACCAATAGCAGAAGCTGGTAAAACGATTAAAGGACATGAATTTCATTATTCAAAAGCTTATCCACAAAAAGACTCAAAAGAAGCTTTCAAAATCAAAAAAGGAAAAGGCATAAATGGAGAATATGATGGATTAATCGAATACAATTCATTGGGATGTTATAACCATTTCCATGAATGTTCTTTCAATTACCTCCACAAACTAATAAAGAATGCTCAAGAACATACTTAATTATTGAAAAAGTATCGATTAATCACCTAAACGAATAATTAATTATTTGATTAAAGAAAACAGCTTTTTTAGATCTAAATTTTTCTCAAACATTTTCTTCAGCTCCTCAAATGGTTCTTTTTTTGTAAACGATATATCATATCCATTTTTACTTATTTTGTTTAAAAAACCATTTCTAAAATTCTCGTTCCAAAAAAGACCATGTAAGTAAGTTCCCATGACATTTTCCTTAAGAACACCATCGTGTTCAAAAACATTATCAGTTTCTTCCAAATAAGAACTTTCACCCATATGTATCTCATATCCGTTAATTGTTCCTTCAACCTCTGAGAGAAAATCTTTGTTGCTAGTAACTTCTAATTCAACTTGTTCAGTTATTTTTTCGTTTGTACTATCGAAATATGTTTCAACAGGAATTAAACCCAGTCCTTCTATTTCCTTATTAAAATTATCTATTGATTCAGAACCTTCATCTATGAGTTTTTCTCCTAACATCTGGTAACCACCGCATACTCCAACAATGAATCCCTCAAAATTCATTAGATCTTCATAGAGATCACTTTTTTTAAGTTCCCTTAAGTCATCTATGGTGTTTTTAGTTCCTGGTAATATTATTGCTTCAGAATCATTAATTCTCTCATTTAAGTCAACATAATTTACTGTAACATTATTTTGGTTTTCCAAGGGCTCAAAATCAGTGAAATTAGAGATATGTGGTAATCTTATTACTGATATAGTAATATCCTCATTCCGTTGCTCTTTATCCGAAATAGAAAGCGAATCCTCCGACGGTATTCCTAAATCTTTATGAGGTAAGACCCCAAGTACAGAGACATTTGTGAGATTTTCAATTTGTTTAATACCATCGTTTAAGATATTTTTTTTGCCTCTAAATTTATTTATAATAATCCCTTTTACATTATCCCTTATATCTTGTGGCAATAACTCAATCGTTCCATAAATACTTGCAAAAGCACCTCCTCGTTCTATATCACCAACTAAGATTATTGGAGCATCAGTAAAACGAGCTGTTTCGATATTTGAAAGATCTCTATCATGTAGATTTATTTCAGCAGCACCACCAGCCCCTTCACAAATAACTAATTCATGATTATTTTTTAATTCAACATAAGCGTTTTTTACTTTATTTCTGAACTTATCAAATTCTTCATAATATTTTTCAGCACTTCTATCACCATGAGGTTCACCAAGTAACATAACTTGGGAAATGCCTTCTCCCTTCGGTTTTAACAGAACAGGATTCATGTACTTTGAAGGACTTTTATCAGCTGCCCAAGCTTGTACAGCTTGTGAAATACCGATTTCAGCTCCATCATCGGTGACCCAGGAGTTATTGCTCATATTCTGTGCCTTGAAAGGAACAGTATCAAAACCCTTGTCTGAAAACAATTTACATAAACCTGTTACTACAATACTTTTTCCAGCATGAGATGAGGTGCCTAGAACCAAAATAGTATTATTTTCATTTTTTGTTACAGATTCTCCTCCACTCATCTTAATTGTCGCAAGGTGATCCCCTTCCTAGTTTTTTGGTTTGGTGGGGGAGAGGGAATTGCGACTTTTCACCTCTGTATAAGTTAAATGAATTGAAGATATAATAATTTTTGATGTGTTCTTGCGGGCGAAAGAACCTTAAAGCGGTTGCCCTTGCCTTATCATGCATGGGTTCTCAGCGGGACACGGGCCACGGTCAACTGGTCCTGGAGTCGGTGATGTTGAAGCGAGTGTGAAGCCATGTCTATGTGCCTCTTTCACTCCCGTATGGGGTTGAGTGGAGTTCACCGACAAATTAAATTGCCACTATGGTCTGGTAGTGCCATAC
>CAYPLQ010000039.1:0-11675 GCA_964411605.1 uncultured archaeon
GTTTACGGCTAATATTTCTTTTTTCATTATCTCTTTTACGCTTTCGTTAATGGCTGAATAGAAATTACCTGAATGACTGTTTTTTATTAACTGATAACTTTCTCCTCCACCAAGTAACCTTACAATGTCCATACTTGTCAAAATTCCTTCAAGTTTTTTCGTTCCCGGATCAGCGACAGGTAATCTCCTAAAACCATATTCTGTCATTGTTTTGGCTGCCCCAATTATTGTGATTGATCGAGGAACTGTTACAACTTTTTTTTCTCCAATCTTACCTACTCGGCCTTCCTTTTCTGGTATCCTAGTTTTGAATTCAATAGGTCCTCGATCTAGTGATGGCTTGACGAATTTATTAAGGTCTTGCCTGCTTCCCTTGTTTTGTTTATTCATAAAATCACCTTAAATAGGAATCTAAAATATCAAATCTATCTACTATTCCGATTAATTTGCTCTCATCTTCTTTTGAAACAACAGGTAACCTACCAATCTCTTTGTCTAACAATATCCTATTAGCTTTGTTTACTTCAGTGTTTTTATATACCTTAAATAACGGTGTTGACATAACTCTCTCTGTGGGTGGACTATTTTTTCCTGACTGCTTTGAATCATCCTCTCTTTTAAATCTAGCGAAGCCAGCTTCCAATATATCTCCTCTTGTTATAATCCCAACTAGTTCTCCATTTTTAACAACAGGAAAACCTGAGTAACCTGTTTCTACTACTTTCCTCCAACATCTTTGAACTGGCATCTCTGCATCAACCGTTTTAACTTTTTCACTCATTATGTCTTTAATCAATTCATCTGATTCAACATTTAAACGATTAATAGAATTGAAGATATCAATAATAGAGACAACACCTTCTAGAGTTGGATTATGCGTTGAGGAAACAATTGGTAATGTCTCTAAATTCGCTTTAATCATTTCTCTACCAGTTTTTTCAATTGAATCAGAGGAAGTTAAAATAGGTGTTTTCTTTATAAAACTCTTCACTTTTACATTAGATTTATTTGATGTTATATTTAGAACACCTTGTCTAGTTAACACACCTCTAACTTTGTTTTTCTCATCAACTACAGGAATAGCTCTCAGTTTATTATCTCGGATAACTTGTCTAGCATGAGTCAAAAAAGAATCTTCATTTATTTTCAAAGGAGATTTATCTATTATTTCTCTTATTTCCATATTTATTCCTCTAACTCTAATTCATCTCTACATTGCTCACATAACAGATTTCCACTAATTGCTTTAAGGTCCTCTGAATATGTTCCACAGTTTTGACAGATCCCAGTATCCGTCCAGTTATCTTGTCCGCTGAAAGGGTTCTCCCTATTTATTTCGGAAACTTCTTCAAACACTTCGTTTAAAGCTGGTGATATAGTTAAAACATCACTTTCAGTTAATATCCCCCTCAATTTGTTTTCTGACACAACAGGTAATTTTTTGATTTCTAAGTTCCTCATTTTCCTTACAGCTTCATTTAGGCCTAAATTAGGCTTGATGGTGATTAGGGGTTTTGTCATAATTTCCTTAACCCTTACTTCACTAGGGGATAAGTCCTTCGAGATTACTTTTCTAACTAAATCCCTTTCCGTTAATATTCCGCTTGGTTTGCCTTTTTCATTTAAAATAACTAGACTACCTATGTTATTGTTTAACATCTTTGTACTCGCTGCCTGAGCATCCATCTTTTCATCAGCAGTTATTACGTCCCGGGTCATTATCTCTTTAACTGGAATCCTTGAAACCATAATAATCTCCCATTTATTCAATATGACTAAAATCAATTATACTTTGTTGGTATGATAATTTTCTATTATAAATCCTAAAAACCTATAACGCAACTTAAAGAATTTTAATTAAATTTTTCAACAAATAAAATAATATATTTTTTTTAACTAATACATTGTTCTACATCCAAAGAGTTTAAAAAAATTTATTAAAACAAATATATTTCTAATAAAATAAGTATAACTTCTTAGGATAAAAATTTATTAAATGAATTAGGAGAATTAATAATTATTTTAAGTTTAGACTTTGGAATAAGGAAAAATTCTTATTTAAATAAAAATTAATGTTGTCTTGATAATATTATTATATTCAAAAAAAGATGAAGTGAAAGTATGGGTTTACTAGATTGGTTTTATAAAAGAAGTCTTTCTTCTTGGCTAAAAAAACTATTTAATAAGGAAAATGCTAAAATAGGGTTGTATGGTCCTCCAAATGCTGGAAAAACTACTTTAGCTAATCAGATAATTAGAGATTGGTCAGGAGATGTTATGGGGCCTGTTTCTGAGATCCCTCATGAGACAAGGAAAGCTAGATTAGAAGAAGGTGTTGAAATTGAAGCTAATGGAGCGTCTTTAAGCTTAGACATTGTTGATACACCTGGGATTGCTACAAAAGTGGATTTTGAGGACTTCCTAGAAGAATATGATTTAGATAAAGAAGAAGCTAAAAGAAGAGCTAGAGAAGCTACTAAGGGTGTAGTAGAAGCTATAGATTGGTTAGATAACGTTGATGCAATTTTATTAATAATTGATTCTACTAAAGATCCTTTTAATCAAGTTAATGTGACAATGATAGGGAATATGGAAGCTAGGAAGATCCCATTTATAATAGTAGCTAATAAAGTCGATAAAGAAGAATCTGAACCAGATAAAATAAAAGAAGCTTTTCCCGATCATCCAGTAGTTTCTATTTCTGCACTTGAAGGCGAAAACGTAGATGAATTGTATAATGAAATGTTAGATAGTTTCGGGTGAAAAAAATGACGGGTGTCCAATTAACTCTTATATCTAATGATAGAATCTCTTCTTTCTCCAAACAACAAAAAATGGAGTTTATCTTAAAACATATTAAAGACGGAGAAATCATAATACTAGAGAGAGGGTTAAGTCCAGAAGAACAAACTGAGCTTATCCAGAAAACCATGATAGAGATTGATCACGATAAATTTAATGGAATAGAAATCGAGACTTATCCAAGCAAAAAAAGCACTAAGCTTTCCTTATTAGAAAAATTTCTTGGTAAAAGTAATGAAAACAGATTAACTGTTATAGGGCCTGCTGATAAATTAAAGACAATAAAAAGGAATCAAGACATAATAGAAGCATTTGTTAGTTTAAAAGATTAATTATAACAAAAATTATCAAAAATTGATTTGAAAATGCCACACAAATGCACGAATTGTGAAGAAATATATCCTGATGGTTCAGAAGAAATATTATCCGGTTGCCCAAACTGTGGTTGGAATAAATTCAAGTATCTGGCTAAGAGAGACAAAGAAAAAACTATAAAGGAACCAGGATCGGGTAAAAAAATAAAAAAGGAATCTGAAGAACAAAAAAACAAAAAAAAGAGTTTGCTTGAGCGAGTAGGTATTTCTTGGGAAGGCTCAGATGAATCAGAGATTACATTAAAGGAATTGGAAGAAATAGAAGAAATCGGTTCAAGGATTATTGAAAAAGACAAGGAATTAAGCGAAGACGATATTGAATCTTTTAGACTAAAAAAAGATGGCTCATATGAAATTAATTTAAAATCTTTACTTGAACAAGAGGGAATAATTATATCTATAGGTGAAGACGGAAGATATATAATTGATTTAGAATCTTTTTTGAAGGACTAATCAAAGTTATTCTTCGTATTTTTTTCTTAGTTCTTCAATAATTTCTTCATTCGCTTCAACGATAAAAGGACCATAGTACCCACATTTTGAGCATTTATATAATTGACCTGTTATAGTTCCTAGGACTTGTGTAATTGATTTACTACCACATTTAGGACAAACTTTATATTCTTTCTTATTATCCATTTTAACCACTGTCTTAATTAAATTAAAGTGTTGGAAATATTTATTTTAATGGAAAATAATCTATTCTTTAAAGGTGAATTTGGAATGGCATTATCATTGTTAGTAGGTGGGATTGCGGGACTCGGAGGAACAGAATGGATATTGATTGTCTTGGCAATAGTTGTATTATTTGGTGCCAGTAAGATACCAGAAGTTGCTTCTTCAATGGGTAAAGCAATGGGGGAATTCAAGAAGGCTAGGACAAAAGCTGAACAAGAAGCAAGGAAAGCTAAATATGAAGCAATAGAAAGTGAACCCGAAGAAGAAGGGGAAGAAAAAGAATTTGTAGAAATAGCAAACGATTTAGGAATAGATACAGAAGATAAATCAAAGGAAGAGATTAAAAAAGAAATTAGAGAAAAAGTCGGAAAAGAAAATCAGTGATTTAACTTATCAGTGATTTAACTTATTTTTTTTGTATGAATTTTGGATTAGTTCCTTAATGAATTCTATTATTCCTAAATGCAAATTCATGGTTGGCTCCTTAATGCAGATTATATAACGAAAAAAAACTCTGCTGTAGTCAGATTATGGGTAAAAAGAAAAAATGGCGAAGTAGGAGTAATTTTAGATAAAGATTTTGATCCCTATTTTTATGTGGTTCCAAAAGAGGAAGCTGCGGTAAATAAAGTTATCCAAGATCTCCGAAACCATGAAACCGAAAGATACAGTGAAACAATAAAACCCAAAAAAATTATTCAAGAACAAAAAAAAGATTTTGGAGAGAAAAAGAAAGTAATAAAATTAATTACCAATCACCCTCAACACGTACCATCCTTAAGAAAATCTATTTCTGAATTAAATGAAGTAAAAGAAGTAAGAGAAGCTGATATCCCTTTTGTTAATAGATACATAATAGATAAAGGACTAAAACCTTCTTCCAAAATAAAAGTGATTGGTGAGGAAACGCAAATAAATAAAGTTGACTTTGCAATTAAAGCACAAAAAGTCTCTGAATCTACTAAAAATAATAATATTCCAATAAAAACATTGGCCTTTGATTGTGAGATGTTCAATAGAGGCGGAACTCCTAATCCTGACAATGATCCAATTATAATAATATCCCTCAAAACAAGTTCTGGAAACACTAAAGTACTAAAAGCTAAGAAAAGAGATGACAAAGACATAATAAAAGAATTCATAAAAACCATAAAAAACGAAGATCCAGATGTGATAGTAACATTCAATGGAGATGAATTTGACTGGCCTTATTTAAGGAAAAGAGCAGAGAAACATGACATTCAATTAGAGGTAGGGAGAGATAAAAGCACTCCCCAATGGCATGGAGGAGCGAGAAAAAAAGTCGCTATTAAAGGAAGGTTAAATGTTGATCTTTATAGAATAGCTGAAAGAGATATCGGCGAAGTTAAAATGATGTCTCTTGAGGAAGTTGCTGATTTTTTAGGAGTTAAATCTAAAGATGACAGATGTAACTTAGAAGGCTCTCTTATAGGGGAATACTGGAAAGATAAAGAAAAAAGAAATAAATTGTTTCGATATGCCAGAGATGACGTTGAAAGCACTTATGGAATTGCTAATGAATTAGTGCCTACCCAGATTGAAATTTCAAAAATGATTAAGCAGTTCCTAGACAAGGTCTCCAAAATGGGGAGAGGAAGGCAGGTTGAATGGTATTTAATGGCTGAAGCCTATTTACAAAATGAATTAATTCCAAATAAAGGGAATTATGCGGCAAGGAGTCAGGAAACTTATTCTGGTGGATTTGTACTTGAACCTAAAAGAGGTTTGCATGAAGATGTAGTTTCTTTGGATTTTAGTTCTATGTATCCATCTTTAATGGTTTCTTATAACATTTCTCCTGATACATTGATTTCTGAGGAGGAAAATAAGGAATTGCAAGAAAATGAATACTATGAGGCTCCAGAAGTACACCATAAGTTTAAAAAGAAACCTAATGGCTTTTTTAAAAGTATTTTAAAGGATTTAATAAATCGGAGGAATAAAATTAAAGAAAAAATGAATAATAATGACTCTGAACAAGAAACTAGGCTATTAAATATTAGACAAAAAGCTTTAAAGACATTAACTAATAGTTTTTATGGATATACTGGTTGGAGTGCTGCTAGATGGTACAAAAAAGAATGTGCAGAAGCAACGACAGCTTGGGGAAGAGAAATGATTAAAAAAGGCATTGAAACAGCAGAGAACGAAGGATTTGAAGTTATTTATTCAGACACAGATTCGATTTTCGTAAAATACCCAGATTCCAGGGATAAGGTAAAAGAAAAATCTGAAGAATTAGCTGAGAAATTAACTAAAGAACTTCCATTGATCTTAGAGGTAGAAGATTACTTTAAAACAATTTTCTTTACAGAAAACAAGAAACGATATGCTGGTTTGAAATCAAATGAAGATATATATATCCGAGGTTTAGAAGTAAGAAGAGGTGATTGGTGTAAGTTAGCGAAAAAAATACAAAAAAAAGTAATTAGTAAAATCCTAAAAGAAAAAGATCCTGATTCAGCTTTAGAGTTAGTAAAAAAAACAGTAAATGATATAAAAAATGGAAATGTTTTATATGGTGATTTAATTATTCGAAAAACATTAAAGAAAAAAATATCTAATTATAAATCTATGCAAGCACACGTAAAGGCAGCAAAAAAGGCTAAAAGAAATGGATACGAAATAGCTCCTGGAGGAAAAGTAGGTTTCATAGTTATAACTAGAACAGGGGAAACAGTAGGAGAAAGGGCTTATCCAACTGAGATGATTAAAGATTATGAAAAAGGAAAACTAGAGATAGAGGGAAGAGGTGGAGAATATTTCATAGATAAAGAGTATTATATTGAGAATCAAATAATTCCAGCTGTTTCAAGGGTTTTAAGTTACTTTGGTTATTCAAAGAATGAAATGAAAGGAGAACCATCTCAACAAACCTTTGGAGATTTTAATTAGAGGTTTTTAAATGTACGTTGTATTTAGATGTTATTCATGTGGACGGTTTTTGTATACAAAAAAAGAAAATAAAACTAGAAAATGTCCTTGTGGAAAAAAAATCAAATTAAAAAAAGCAAAGAAGTTAGGGGAAACTGAAGATAGGAAAAAAGCGGCAGAAGCTGTTAGAGAACTTCAAGAAAAAGAATTTGGAGAACCAAGATTTGAAAGATATAAGAATGAATAAATTTGTGGCAACTGTTGTAATTAAAAAGGATTCTTTTCTTTTAATAAAGAACAAGAATAGAGGATGGGAATTCCCTGGAGGAAAAATAAAACTTAATAAAAAACAAAAAAAAGCAGCTAAAAGAGAATTTAAAGAAGAAACAGGTTATAATTTAGTTAATCCTGATCTCTTAGTAAAAAAAAATAAAGGCTACTTCTATACTGGTGTTTTAGGACCAAAAAGAAATAACAAGGAACGTAACATAAGATTCTTTAAGGAATTGCCAAATAATTTATCTTTTAACAAAAACGAGTATAGGGAATTAATAGAGCTTGCTAAAAAATATAGAGGAAAAAAATAAGATGGATTGAATTTAATCAATCACGGTGAACTAAAATGATGAATTCAGACGATTATTTTGTATTGGGATTAGTTTTTGCTTCATCACCGTTTTTAGTGTTTCTTTTTAGATATTTTCTTGATTTAGGAGACGAAACTAATCCATACATAGCTAGTTTGGTAGGTACAATTGGAATATTGTTTTTAATTACTTCTATTATTAGGTGAAAATATGTCCGTAGAACAACTGAAAAAATTCGAAAAAAAGAAGAAAGAGCTTAAAGAAAAAGTTTTAAATTATTTAAAAGAAAGGAAAGGTAATTGGGTATCTGAAGAGCAAATTAAAGAAAATATAGATTTTGATTTTGAATTTATAGGAATAGATGAAGCTTTAACTGGGGAATTTTGGTCTGTAAGGAAAAAAATTGAATCTAAAGCAGCTAAAGTAAAAAGAGACGGTTATTATGAATGGATAGAGTTTTATAGGTACAAATCCTTTTTTAAATCAACGAGGTTTTGGTCTCTGTTCCTTGTGGTTTTAATTGTTTTGGGTGTAATTATTTTTCACCTATATAGAGTTTGAATTAGATAAAATATGTTTGAATTCATTTTCTGGGCATTCGCCATATTGATTGGAATAATTTTTTTGGTGAAAGGTGCAGACATATTAGTTGACTCAGGAGGAAGTACTGCCCGATATTTTGGTGTACCGGTCATAATTGTTGGCTTAACATTGGTTTCATTTGGGACCTCTTTACCAGAACTAGCTTCTAGTCTAAATGCTGTCTTTTTTAATAAATCAGGTATTTCTGTTGGTAATGTAATAGGATCCAACATCGCTAATACTTTGTTAGTGATTGGAGTTGCTTCTATGATTAAACCAATTAATTTAGATGATGGCTTACTCAGAAGAGAAATTCCTATAATGTTTATTGCGTTTTTTTTGTTTATTTTGACTTTATTTTTCAGGGAAAAAATAATTTTTATTGAAGGATTGATTTTGTTACTTTTCTTTTTGTTTTATTTGTTTTTCTTTTCTAAAATTGCATTAAAAAGTGAAGCAAAAACTGAAGTAGAGAAAGAAATAAAAGATGAAAAATATGTAGGATTAAAAGACTTTAATTTAAAAATTGAAGTTATTAAAATAGTATTTGGGTTGATTGGTGTTATATTAGGCTCTAAATTATTGATAAAGGGCTCAATTTTTTATATGAAATTTTTTAGCCTTAAACAAGGTATAGTTGGTTTATCGATAGTAGCAATTGCCACTTCTTTACCTGAATTAGTTGCTTCAGCTATAGCGGCATGGAAAAAAGAATCCGATATTTCCTTAGGTAATGTTATTGGCTCAAATACCTTTAATATACTCTTAGTTATCGGCATTTGTTCTTTATTTGTTCCATTAACTGTGTCACCAGAAACGCTTTTGACTTCTTTGGTTATGGTTTTAGTTGGAGCGGTATTTACTTTTGTAATGTATACTGGAAATAAAGTAGATAGAAAAGAAGGATTTTTTTTGACAATAAGTTATTTTGTATTCTTATATTCACTATATTTCGTTATTTAAGATTTTTTTCCATAAAAAAAACAGAGATATAGCAAAGATGAAAGTAAATATTGATTGTATCCAAGTATGTTCGTTTATAAGGGGCCTATTAAAAACCATAATAATTGGGATTAATGCTAATAAAGAGGCTCTCTTTTCTTGGGAAATCACATAAAAAAGAGGGATTGTTGTATACAAAACATGTCCGGAGATATTCCAGAAAGGCGAAATAAACATGAATGGAATAGAAATTAAAATTAATAAAATAGAATAATTTTGAATTGGTTTTCCAAATATTTTGCGATTATATCCTATTAATAATAAGAAACTGGTTAAAAGAACTCCAAAAGACAGTAGTAGGTCCTTTAAGAAATCAGGGTTTTTTGGAATCAATAGATAATATATTAATAGAATAGATAACCCTGGAACTAAGGATAAAACAATAAATCGAATTTTTTTTGATAATTCATTGTTTTGTCTGAGATCTAGGTATAGAGCAAAAACAAAGACACAGGATGTGATTATGGTAGGATGGAATATTACCTCATATAAAAGCATTGTTTCTTTAAGCAACGACATCATAAAAAATAAAAAGTAATTACTTTTAAATTTGTTGTTTATTTTTTATTGGTTTTTTAATGAAATTGGTTATTTTCCTGAACTAGGTGTCTTTCGTTTTTTAAAGCACTTTTTTGAATTAATAATTTATTTCTGTGGTCAAAAGTAATTAGTTAAGAAATAGATTATCTAGTAATTGTTAATTTAGGAGTTGTAAAAATGGTAGAGTTAAAAGAGCTACATGGTTTTGCAATAGAAGAAGGAATAAAAGCAGATCCAAGGGATAAGGAACAAATTGAGGAAGAACTGAAAGATAGAAAAGAGGAATATGAAGATTTAGAAGGTGTTAGAAAAGAAAAATATGATAAAGATCGATTAAATAATCCTTTCGATGATTCTAAAATATATTATGGCTCTGAAGCTGAAATTCAAGAGATTGCTTTTGGAATCGATATAAGTTCTCAGGATCTTCTCTTAATAGATAAATTAAATAAAAAGGACAAAGACATAGATGCGGTAATTTCACATCATCCTGATGGAAGAGGATTAGCTAATCTTCATGAGGTAATGAAACTTCAAATCGATACATTGGAAAATGCGGGCGTACCTATCTCTCAAGCTGAGGCTGTAGTTAAAAAGAGAATTAAAGAAGTTAAAAGAGGAGTGCATGGAGTAAATCATCCAAGAACACCTAAGGCAGCTGAATTATTAGATATTCCTTATATGTCTCTGCACACAATAACAGATAATCATGCACATCAATTTCTGAAAAGCTATCTAAAAGAAGAAAATCCCTATAAAATAAAAGATTTATTAGATTCTTTATTAGAAATACCAGAATATGCTTGGTCTCTGGAATACGATATGGGGCCAACAATATTCAATGGAGATAAAGAGAATAGAGTAGGAAAAATTTCATTTGATATGACAGGAGGGACAGAATTAAACAAAGATAGGTTAGAGAAAATGGCACAATCAGGAATAAATACAATTATAGCAATGCATATGTCGGAGGATCAAATAAAAGAAGCAGGTGAACAAAACATAAATGTTGTTTCTGCAGGACACATGCCTTCAGATTCTTTAGGAATAAACTTATTTCTTGATAAAGCCATCAATGAATTTGGCATAGAGATCTTTGAATTATCTGGATTTAAAAGAGTTTCTAGAATCTAACCTCTTTATTTTTTTTAATGAATACTTTAGATATTTCCCTAAAATTCATTTTTTTATCAATAATAGTTCCTGTAGTTTGGGCTTTTTTAGGTCATTTAATGGATTATACAGTAGCTAAATTTGAAACCCTCCATTGGTTATTAGTCACTATTGTAGCAGCTTTTTTAACACCTATTTTTATATTGGAAGGAATAAAAGCTTTAATTAGCACAATAACTTTTTTAGGAATAGGTATACCTCTTAGATATTTTATAGAAAAAAAGAAATAACTTTAGTAATTATTGCAAGTAGTTTATAAAAAAATAAAACAACTTTAGTTTATTTTAAGTTTCCTCTAAGGCTTTAAAACTAATTATATAATAAATAACGTTTTAAAAAAATTTACTTATTATTTTTTGAAATAAAGAACATTTCTTTTGCCCTGTAAAGACTCTATTTCTCCTTTCTCGTTTAATTCTCTTAATTTTTTCTTAATTTTTTCTTTGGGATATCCTAGTCTTTGATATAAAAGATCAACAGAGACGGGAGTTTCTTTATCTTGATTTTCTAATAATTTAATGATGTTATTTTCTAAAGACATATTATTTAAGTTAAATGATTTATTTTAAAAAAATTACCTGAATCTAGTTTATTTCTAATTCCTTAATTAACTCATATAATTTAGTACAAAAACGATAAATCCTCCAATTAATACAAAGAATAAAGTTAATAATAAGTTTTGAGGAGTCCAAGTAAAAAATAGGTTTTCAAAAATTTTTTTTGCATAAATAATTTTTTTCCCTGGTAATCTAAGAGCCCCTAACATTAGTCCTGTTAAAAATGCTAAGGTATTTTTTTCATGTTTTTTCAAAATAAATGACATTAATTTAGTTAATAAAAATAAAGAGAGAGTTGCTCCTACTAAAAACAAAATAATGTCCAAGAATTTGTTTGATATGTTATGCAGAGCTTTTAGCATGTATTTGTATTGACCTATTATTAATAAAATAAATGAACCCGAGATTCCGGGTAAAACCATGGCTGTAATAGCTAAGGCTCCTGATAGAAAAATTATTGGAGGAGTATGAATAATGGCCAATTT
>CAYPLQ010000040.1:0-11560 GCA_964411605.1 uncultured archaeon
CGTGGGCTCGGAGATGTGTATAAGAGACAGATATTTATCGTACCAGTGTTTTTTGTCTCTTATTTTTTTCTGAGGTGTCTCTCTGACTTCGAAGCTTTCTTTGCCTTTTTCCTTGATTTTTTCTATTTCTTCTTGTGTTTTTTCTGCTGCGATTTCAGCTCCTTTCGCTTTTTCTTTTTTCTTTTTCTCTTCCTCATATTTTTCTTTTGCATTTTTTTCTAATGATTTCCTTATATCTAATTTTATTTCTAAGCCTTCTAATTCGACAATTAATTCTGCTTTATTTTCATTTAAGTTTTTTATTAATTCAGCTTCTTTAAACCCTTTATTTTTTCCTTTTTTGATTTTCTGTTTTATTTCACTCCATGAATAATTTTCACGAGCTTTTTCAATTAAGTCCATTATTTTACTTAAATCGTTATAATATTTATATAAAAGATCTCCTTTTTTAATTCCATCTTTATAATCTTGTTTATATTCTTTTGCAGTGTTTAATTGTCCTTTTTTTCTTCCTTTAAGGGAATTTATTTTTTCTTGGAATTTTTTTTGTTTTTTGTTCTCAACTTCACTTATTTCTCTTTTGCTGAAATATTCATCAAGAGCTTTGTTGAATAAATTAAATTCTTTTTTTCTATTTTCTTCGTATTTTTTTAGATAAATTGGTAGAACATCAATCATTTCTTTGTTTTTATATACTATGTGTGGATCCAGTTCTTCAGGTTTTTTTAAAGAGGTTATGATGTTTTTTAGAGAACTAAATAATTTATCTATTTCTTTAGAGGCTAATTTAGTAGGTTCTTTGTTTTTTTCTATTTCTGCTCTTGAACATATTTCCTCTGCATATAATCCGCCAAGACTTAATTCCGTTGCTAGTGTTCTAACAAGATCTGAATTTGATTCTTTGAGAATTTGGTTAAAGGTTTCAAGATCTAATTCTAGGGGATTTATGTTTGAAGGAGGATATTTGTACTTTTTTCCTTTTCTTATTTTTCTGTCTTTATATTCTTCTCTTCTTAGTGGGGCAATTATGTCGTAATCTTCGTTGCATAGAACCATGTTTCCTTTTCCAAATAATTCACAGACAACATGGAGATCTTTTTCTCTTTTTATTTTCCACTCGACAACTCTATCGAAGTTATGTTGACTAAATTCCACTAAGTCACCTCCTTTTGTGTGTTTTCTTAGAATCATAGGGAAATCAGGAGGTCTCTCTGGAGCGGGTCTTGGATATTCAGTGAAATGGATCCTCTTCCCTGATTCAATCATTAAGTTCTTCTTGCCTTCCTCAAAGTGATAAAACTTTAATAATAATTCTTTTTTCGTTAATTGATAGGTTTTTTCAACTTTTGCATCTTTTATTTTATTTAATTCTCCTATTAAAGCCGCAATATCTATACTTGTCATTCTTTCTTTCATTTTCACCATAAGTTGTCTAAACAAAACCTTATTATTTGTTGAATCACTGCTTTATGATTTATTGAGATGATGTTTGGTTTTTTTACAAAAAAGGTATTAAGTGTTTGAAGGGACAAGAATACTTAAAATCTGCTCGGGGTGATATTTTTTGTCGGATAAATCAGAATATTATATTTCACTTAAAAAAACTGGGTTATCTAGTTTATTAGGTATTATTGGAGGAGTTATAGCTTTTTATATATCTAAAACTCCTACTGATCCTCTTAAGAGGGAAGCATTTGGTTTTTTGGTTTTATTTTTTCTTGTTTGGATACAGAAAAGTGTTTTACCTTTAATAGATGTAGATGTCAGTGAATTCGGAGGAAAAGATTGGGCATTCATTGGATTAATGACTTTCTCTTTTGGTTTTATTTCTTGGACCTTGCTTCTCAATCTATAGGAAGATAAGAATATGAGGATTGCGATTGTTGATAAAGAGAAGTGCCAGCCAAAAAAGTGTTCGAAGGAATGTAAAAATTTTTGTCCTAGGGTGAGAGCTGGAGATGAAACTGTTGTTTTTGGAGAAAACGGTAAACCGATAATCAGTGAAGAACTATGCATTGGTTGCAATATCTGTGTTCGGAAATGTCCCTTTGATGCTATAAAAATAATTAATTTACCTGAAGAACTAGAAGAAAAAGAAGTTCATCGTTATGGTGAAAATGGATTCGCACTTTACCGGTTACCTGTTCCTCAGAAAGAATCTGTAACAGGGTTGTTAGGGCCAAATGGTATTGGTAAAACTACTGCAGTGAATATTCTTTCTGGAGAGATTAAACCAAACTTGGGAAAAGAAGAAGCTGACTGGGAAGAGATATTTGGTTTTTTCTCAGGCTCTATTTTACAGTCTCATTTTAAACAAATAAAAAACGATGAGGTTGTAGTTTCGTACAAACCTCAATACATTAAATCACTACCGAAGATACAGAAAGGAGAAGTAGGTGACTTATTGGAGAATACAAGTGGAAAAGAAAATTTAGAAGAAATAATGAATAAATTAGGGTTAGATGAAATAAGGAATAGAAAACTAGGAGATTTAAGTGGAGGAGAATTACAAAGAGTTGCAATAGCAGCTTGTTTAAGTAAAAAAGCTGATATTTATTTCTTAGATGAAATAACTCCTTTTTTAGATATCTACCAAAGAAAAAAAGTTGCAGATTTAGTTAGAGATTTTGCTGAAAACCAAGAAGTTCTTATTGTTGAACATGACTTAGCTATCCTAGATATGCTAGCAGAGAATGTACACATAGCTTATGGAGAACCAAATGGATATGGAGTTATTACTCAACCCAAAGGTGTTCGAAAAGGCATAAATCAGTATTTAAGCGGTTATTTGTCAGAAGAAAATATTAGGATAAGAGAAAACAGTATTGAGTTTGAAGAAGCCACAACTTCGACAAAGGTAATGGGAAAAAAATTAATTAGTTTTCCTGAATTCAAGAAAACATTTGATTGTTTTGAATTATTTGTGAAAAGTGGTGAATTCTATGAAGGAGAAATTGTAGGTATCGTAGGCCCTAATGCAATTGGCAAAAGTACTATGATAAAAGTTTTAGCGGGTGTACTTGAAGCAGATGAAGAAGACATTGATTTAAATTTATCGGTGTCTTATAAGCCACAATACATTAAAGGTGGTTTCGAAGGAACTGTTGAGTTATTATTATCTAAAATCTCTGAGAATTTTGGTAGTTCTTATTACAAAACTAAAATAATAAATCCACTTTCTCTGGAAGAATTATTAGATTCCAATATAGATGATTTAAGTGGAGGAGAATTACAAAGAGTTGCAATAGCAGCTTGTTTGAGTAGAGATGCAGATATTTACTTATTAGATGAACCTTCTGCTCATTTAGATGTTGAACAAAGAACTATGGCTATAAAAACCATAAAAAATGTTACAAACGATGAAGAGAGTGCTGCTTTAGTTGTTGACCACGATATCTATATGGTTGATTTATTAAGTGATAGATTAATGGTTTTCGATGGAAAACCTGGTAAAAAAGGAGTTGCCGAAGGTCCTTTTGATATGGAGAGAGGAATGAACAAATTCCTTGGTTCTCTTGGAATTACTTTTAGAAGAGACGAAGACACAAATAGGCCAAGAGTAAATAAAGTTGGATCACATCTTGATAGGAAACAAAAAAGAGAAAATAATTTTTATTACACGTAATCTTTTACAAATTCATTTATTCTATTAAAGGCTTCATTTAATTCATCTCTAGAAGTTGCAAATGACATCCTAACAAAGCCTTCTCCAGCTTCTCCAAAGGCTGTGCCTGGTACTACTGCCACATTTTTTTCCTTTAATAATTTTTTAGCAAACTCCTCAGAACTTAATCCAGTTTTTTTAATGCTTGGAAAGACATAAAAAGCTCCTTCAGGTGCTTTGTGCCTCAAACCTATTCTTTGTAATTTATTTAGTACTAATTTTCTTCTTCTACAATATTTATCAATCATATCATCAACATCGTTTTGAGCGTTCCTTAAAGCTTCAATAGCAGCTTTCTGTGAAATTATGGGAGTACAAAGCATTGTGTATTGATGAATTTTATTCATAGCGGATATTATTTCTTTATTACCTAAGGCATATCCAATTCTCCAACCTGTCATGGCATAGGCCTTCGAAAAACCATTCAATAAAACTAGGTTCTCTTTGATGTCATCAATATTTAATACAGAAGCTTTTTTTTCACTATAAACTATGTCATTATATATTTCATCACTAATAACAACTAAATTATTTTTTTTAGCAAGCTCAATTATTTTATTGAGTTTTTCTTGAGTAATATATGAACCTGTTGGATTATTTGGATAATTTAAAACTATTGCTTTTGTTTTATCTGTGATATTTTTTTGTATTTCTTCTATGTTAGGTATAAAGTTGTTTTCAAAATTAGTCTCTATTTTATTTACCTTACCCCCACAGAACTTTATACAGGGCTTATATGAAACATATGAGGGTTCAATTATGATTACCTCATCTCCAGTCTCAATTAAAGATCTGATCACCAAATCATAGCCTTCACTGACTCCAGTTGTTATTAAGATCTCTTTTTCAGGATCAAAACTTTTTGAATATCTTTGCTTTACATTCTTCGAAATTAATTCCCTTAGTTCAAGCAAACCTTTATTTGAGGTATATGAAGTGTATCCACTCTCCAAGGAATGTACTCCAGCCTCTCTGATTCTCCAAGGAGTTATAAAATCTGGTTCTCCCACTCCTAAGGAAATAACCTCGTCCATACCTATAACTAATTCAAAAAATTCTCTTATCCCTGAAGGAGGGACTGATTTTATTTTTTCAGAGATATTTTTTTTCATGGGGAGATATCCAGTCTCTTATCTTCTGTTTTTTTATAAAATCTTTCTCCATCTTTTTTGTAAGTTTTCAGAACAAAGTGTGTAACAGTATCTCTTATGCTTTCCAGAGGAGATATTTTTTCGGCTATAAAGTCCGATATTTCTCTCATTGATCTCCCTCTCACCAGGACTCTAAGGTCATGTTCACCAGAAATTAATCTGATTGTCTCTATTTCTGGGAAACCAGCTATTCTTTCAGCGATTTTGTCGTATCCTCCTTCTCTTGATAACTCCACATTTAGATTAATGGAAGCATAGACTAATTCTTTTTTTATTTTTTCCCAATTAATAACAGCTTTATATTTTTTAATGTAATCATTCTTCTCTAAATCATCTATTATTTCTTTAACTTCCTTTTTATTTAAATCAAGCATATCAGATATGTCTTCTATACTTGTTTTTCCGTCTTCTTCTAGAATCTCAAGGATTTCTATTTCTTTTTCATTTATCTCCATATTCTTTCCTCTTAGCCTTTTTTAAATTATTTTGTTTGATAAATTTTTTAACAATATTGTTTAACTTATTATTTTTTTCTTTTATTTTATAATCCACTCTTAATATAGGGAGATCTAAATCAATAACTTTATCCAATCTATGAGGTGTTGCTGAAACAACAACTTCCGGTTCTGAATTCTCTATTGTTTTCTTTAAATCCTCAATTTGTTCTTGATTATATCCTAAAGCAGGTAAAACATTTTTTATGTGATCATATTTATCTAAAACCTTTCTTATTGTACCTACTGAGTGTTCATAGGGATTAATCAATTTTTTCGCACCATATTTCTTTGCAGCAACATAACCTGCCCCATACTCTGTTCCCCCATGGGTTAATGTAGGTCCATCCTCAACTACTAAAACCTCTTTGTTTTTAATTTTAGAAGGATAATCGACAGTTACAACAGAATCAGTATGAACTAATTTCGCGTTCCCATTAACTTCTTTTATATTTTCTTTAACTCGTTTGATATTTTCTTCCTGCACCGTATTCTCCTTATTTATAACAACAAAATCAGCCATTCTTAAATTTGTTTCACCGGGATGATACCTAAGTTCATGTCCAGGTCTCTGAGGATCTACGAGAACAAAATGTAGATCGGGCTTAAAAAATGGTAATTCGTTATTACCTCCCTCCCAAACTATTACATCAGCTTCTTTTTCCGCCTCAACTAAAATCTCCTCATAATCTACACCTGCATAAACAATATGTCCTTTTTCTATGTGTTTTTCATATTCTTCTCTTTCCTCTATTGTTACATCAGCATCTTCTAAGTCCTTAACAGAAGAAAATCTCTTGTTTTTTTGTTTTATTACATCTCCATAAGGCATAGGTTCTCTACCTACAACTGATTGTAAATCCCTCTCGATTAGCATTTCTGTTATTTTTTGTGATAACTGAGATTTCCCCACTCCCGTTCTTACAGCATCTATGGCAATTATTGGAGTTTTATCTGATTCTATCATTATGTTTTTAGGGCCAATTAATCTGAAATCAGCTCCTTGGGATAACACCAAGGATGCTTTGTTCATAACTTCTTGATGAGAAACATCTGAATAAGAAAAAACAACTTCGTCAATTTCTTCATCAGTAATTAATTTATCTATCTTGCTTTCAGGGTAAATAGGAATTCCCTCAGGATAATTTTGGCCTGCCAATTCAGAAGGATATTTTCTTATAAGATCATCATCTCCAAGCTCACCTAGGTTCTGGTCATCAGTTTGGGTGAAAGCAACGACCTCGTATTCATCATTGTCCCTAAAAACCATGTTGAAATCATGGAAATCTCTCCCAGAAGCCCCCAAAATCAAGATCTTTTTCACCATATTAGCACTATTATTAAAATTGTAAATAAATTATTTCAAGATTTTGAATATATCTCATAAAAAAAATTTATTTTAAATAAACTTTTAAAGAAAAAAATTTTATAAAACAATTTTCTTAATAATGTTGTTAAGTTTTTGAGAGTGCTGATATTTTTAAGTTTTTGATAGCCACCCCGTCTTTACGTTTTTTCGGTTATCGAATTTTGGTACGTATGGTTTTATGTCCAATAGTGGTGTTTTATCTAATACATCAACACCACGTACACATAAGATGTTTTTGTTTCTATCAACTAATTCAACTATTGATAAACCTATTGGATTTGGTCGATTTGGGGATCTAGTTGAAAAAATTCCGTGAAACTTATTATCCAAAAATGGATTAACTAATAGGTCCTTAGTTTTAAGAAAAAGACCTTCTTTTTCTTTTGAAGACTTATCAATAGGTTCATGGAATTGATACAAAATTATTAGATGTGAAAAATCTTCAATGTCTTTAAGAGCTTTTTGATATTCCTTAAAAACTTCTATTTCTCCAGATTCTTCTGATAAATAAGCTTGATGTGGAATATCTTTATCATCCTTATATGGAGTGTGTATAACTCCAATCTCTTTTAATTCTACCATATTTTTCCAAAATGTCTTTAAAATATTTCTAAAACAATTATTTATTAAATTAAGTGAATTGATGTTGCTTTAAAAGCTAAAAACACTTTTTGACCAATTTTTAATCCCATATCAGAATAAGATTTCCTAGTTATTGTTGCTAAAAAATCAACATCATTTGAGTCAATTTTTAATTGAATAGTGTTTTCTCTTTCAGATAAATCAATTAATTTGCCTTCTAGCATATTTCTTCCACTAGATTTTATCGGAGTTTCTGAAACCATTATTTCTTCTGGCCGTATACATGCTTTAACTTCACCTTCTTTATCAGAAAGAGCTTCTATCTTTAGTTCTCGATTTAATTTTACTTCTGCTATACCATTATTTAAATTAGACTCTGCAGAAAATATATTTCCAGCTCCTACAAAGTTAGCTACAAATTCAGAACTTGGTTTTCGAAATACTTTATTAGAATTCCCAGTTTGTATTATTTCTCCTTCTCTCATTATACCGATTTCTTCACCTAATCTAATAGCTTTTTCTCGACTATGAGTTACATGCATTATAGTGATTTCTGTTTCTTTATGGATTTTTTTGAGTTCTTTGATTATTTTTTCTTGTGTAGGAACATCCAAAGAGCTTACTGGTTCATCTAATAAAAGTATATCTGGGTCCATTACTAAGCCTCTAGCTAAAGTTGCTCTTTGTCTTTCTCCGCCACTAAGTGTTCTTGGATATCTATGCAAAATGTCTTGAATTTCCATTAACTCTATCACCTCTTTGGTTCTTTTTTCGATTTCTTCGTTTGAATAACCTTCAGAATCGAGGCCAAACTTAATGTTATCTTCTACAGTTAGATGAGGAAATAACATGTAATCTTGGTAAACCATACTAATAGGTCTGTCTTTTGGTGGCTTATTTGTTATATCTTGGCCATTAAGAACTATATCTCCACTATCAGCTGAGTAAATCCCTGCTATAACTTCCAAGAGAACGGTTTTTCCTGCTCCTGTTGGACCAAGTATAACAAAATATTGGGCATCTTCGACTTTCAGATTTATGTTTTTCATTGAAAATTCGCCCAAGTCTGCACTTAAATCTTTTATTTCTAGCATGTTTATTTATCTCCTTTTAATAGATTTTTGCTTCTCCTCCGTATCTCTCTAGTACATAGAGAGCTAAAAAAGCTACTATAATTAAAATTGTTGCAGCTGCTATTGCCAACCTCAAGTTACCGCTTGACATGTTTAAATAGACGGCTAATGGAAGTGTCTCCGTTTTCATTCTCGTTGCTCCTGCTAACATAAGTACAGCACCAAACTCCCCAATCCCCTTAGCCCAAGCTATCGCTGAACTCGCTAGTATACCATTTTTAGACATAGGAAGCGTAACTTTCCAAAATGCTTTTGATTTCGTACATCCAAGGGTCTTAGCTACATGCTCGTACCTTGGATTTATGCTATTGTAAGTTGATTTCATTATTCTAATTGCAAAGGGAACATTAATTAGGAATTGCGCTATTATGATTCCAAGTGGCGTGAAAACGAATTTAAGGCCTATTGTTTCCAGAGCCTTTCCTACTGGTGTTTGACCAAAGAATAATAGTAATCCTACTCCTGCAACAAGTGGTGGAAGAGCTAAAGGCAAGTTTATTATTGTATCTGCTAATGTTTTTAATTTAAAATTCATTCTCGCTAATGCATATCCTACTGGTATAGCAACAACCATACAAGCTATTGTTGAGACTGTGGCTGTAATTAAACTTAGTCTTATAGCGAAAAGTATTTCATCTGAAAGTATATTTGTTATTAATGCGTTTAGTGTCGTATGTGTTACAATACATAATATTACTGTAACTATAAAGGCAACCATAAGAAAAGTGAAGGACCCTGTTAGAGTTCTAAAGCTTTTTTGATTCACTTTAATAATCTCCTTTTTTCCTTAAAAAAATAAAAAGTTATTAGGTTTTTTTCATTTTGCGTACTCGATGAATCCATAATCTTCGAAGATATTTTTTCCGTTAGTTGAAACGAATTCCACGAATTTATTTGCAGCTTCTTTATTTTCTGAAAAGGTTAGACTCCCTATTGGACAGGTCTTTATTAGGTTTTTATCTTCTTGGATCATTACTACATCGGTTTCTTCTTCTAATCCGTGGACATCTGCTTTCCATGTTATTGCAGCTTCTCCCTGCCTCTGAGTTATGTAAACTACTAGTTCATTGACTGTCGCAGTTCTAGAAACTACATTTTCGTCTGTTTCATTAAAAATTCCATTCTTCTCTAGAATCTTATTACTCAATCTACCAATTGCACAGGCTCCTGGGTCACCTAAAACAATTTTAGCTCCATCATTTGTTAAGTCTTCTAAGGAAGTTATATTCTCTGGATTTCCCTCTGGAACCGTTATAACCGGTGTATGGTATATTACAAGCTCACTTTTTTCGATAAAACCTTTTTTAGCAGCTTGTTCGATGTAATATTTTGCTCCAGGCATATAGACATCCCCCTCTTTATTTAATTCCATTTGACTGAGTAATGTATTGGAACCGGCAAAATTGAAGTTTACTTCTATATCGTGTTTTTCTTCAAATTTTTGTGCTACTTCTTCCATTGGTTCCCTTAAACCAGCGCCACAATAAACATATAGTTCTTCCTGATCTTGATTGGGCTGATTTAAGTAAATCATGACTCCAGCACTAAGAACTGCTATTATTATTAATGCAGAAAATATTTTTTGAGTTTTTTCCATATTATTATCTCCCCATTTTATTACACATATGTTATTTATTAACGATATGTTTTAAAAAACATAACCTTAAAACTTTCCCAAACCAAACAAAAAATTTAACTAAAACATAAAAATTCATTAAAAAAATAAACATCATTAATTTCTACATAAAATAAATTACTACAAAACTTCTAAAATGAAAAATAAAAATTTCCGTTCAAACAAGAAACAAACCAGAATTTAAAATTTTAAACCTTCATAAAAAGTTATAATTAAAAAAATAATTACGCGAAAATACCCTTTCCTACTCTTTTATTAAATAAATATCATCTCAAACAGTAAAACAAAAAAATAAAAATAAATTAATTTTCACTCAAACCAGTTTCTATTCCTAATAATTTGTAGTCATAGTCTGGTTTATATCTTTTGAAATAAATTGTGTTTGTTAATACACTAACACTTGACGTGGACATTGCTATAGCTGCTAGTTCTGGCCTCATAAGCCCTAATGAAGCTAAAGGAATCATTGCTGTGTTGTAAAATAGTGCCCAAAACAAGTTTTGTTTGATCTTAGATAATGTTCCTTCTGATATCCTAATACATTTTAAGACATCTCTTAAGTCATCTCGAATTAATGTTACGTCTCCTGCTTCTATTGCTACATCCGTTCCACTTCCTATCGCAACGCCTACGTATGCTGAAGCTAGTGCTGGGGCATCATTTATTCCGTCCCCTATCATCATTGCATTTTTTCCTTCTTTTTGAAGTTGCTGAATCTTATTGGCTTTGTCTTCTGGAAGTACCTCCGATAATATGTATTCCTTTGGTATACCTACCTGATCAGCAACGGCTTTTGCAGTTGTTTCGTTGTCCCCTGTAATCATCCATGTTTCTAAGCCTCTTTCTTTTAGTTTTTGGATAGCTTCTTTTGATGTATGTTTTATTTGATCAGAAGTGGCTATTAATCCTATTACTTGTTGATTTAAGGCCACTATACTCACTGTTTTTCCTTGTTTTTCTAGTTTTTTTAGTTCCTCTTTTAGGTGCCCTGTTTTTATGTTGTTTCTTTTCATTAGTTCCTTATTTCCAACGTATACGTTTCCTTCTCGAATTTTTGCTTTTATTCCTTGACCGGATATATTTTCAAATTCATTTAGTTTTCCTAGTTCTATATTGTTTTCTTGTGCGCCTTTGACTATTGCTTTAGCTAAAGGATGTTCACTTCCTTTTTCTGCTGTTGCTGCTATTCTTAATATATCTTCTTTTGTGAATTCCTGTTTTGTTTTTTTATTGTTCTTTTGTTTTGATTTAATAACTAAAACATCCTGTAGCGTCATCTTACCTTTAGTTATTGTTCCTGTTTTATCAAATACTACTGCATCTATGTTTTTTACCCTCTCCAACACATCTCCGCCTTTAAAAAGTATACCGTTTTCTGCTCCAATAGAGGTGCCTACCATCGTTGCTGCTGGAGTTGCTAACCCAAGCGCACAAGGACATGCTATTAGTACTGCACTTGCAAATACTATTATAGAAAACTCTAATATTGAAACCGTTCCTCCCGCTACAATGGGTCCTCCTGCAACCAATC
>CAYPLQ010000041.1:0-1786 GCA_964411605.1 uncultured archaeon
TCATCTATAAAGGCGAAAACTTTGTTTTTGCAACTTCACCAATTCTGTTTTTGGTTTTCTTTTTTTGGTTAATTCTAAGTTTTTTATTAGGTTCATAGTTACTATCTAAAATCAATGGTTTTTCTTGCTATATCTATTGAGGCATTTTTTTGTATTATCCAAAGAACTAAAAAGTTTCTTTAGCATTTTTTATTTATTTTATGTATTAATTTAATTTTATAGAAAAAATTGATGATGTTCTCTATAGCATAAATAGTTTAGAGGTTTTTAGTGAACTCTTAAAGATTTATTAAGAAATAAATTCTAAATTGGTTTTTTATTGTAGTTTTTCAAGATATTGGTTCTTCCTTTTGGTATTTGTGTCTTTATTCCTTCTCTATCCTGTAATCCACATCCGATTATTTTGTTTTTATATCTAAACGCGATGTAACCATATCCAAACTCTTGTTTTTTTCTTACTTCTCTGTTTAAAATTATTTCATTAAATTCTTTTTGACTTAGTTCATAGATGTTTTTTTGTATTTTTTCCCCAATCAGTTGTAGGAAATAAGTTGTAGGTTTTTTTCCTAGATTTGTGTCTCTTAGAGCTCTAATTCCTTGAGTTTTGCAGTTATCATATTTCTTGGTTTCTTGGGAGGTTCCCCATATGCTATTTGATTTTTTGTAAAAACTGAAGTTGGTGAAAAATTCTTTTTTCACTCCAAATCTCCTATGAAAATATTTTTTAACTTTTCTTTTTGATTTTTGCAATAAATATACCTCCTGAATTTAGCTGATGTGGATAAATTCTTATTGTTTTATTTAACTCTGATTCATATTCTTTATTTTTCCATTTGTGAAGGCCTTTGGAATGCTTAAACGGGAATTCGAGGTCAATTAGTTCTATTTTTTTATTTAAGTGTTTTTGTATAATTTCTTCATTTTCTTTTGGAGAAAAAGTACATGTAGAATAAACTATCTCACCATTTGGCTTTATTAAATTAATAGCTTTTTCTAATAATTGATTCTGGGTTTTTATTAGGGATTCTCTATTATTATGGTCTTTTATTTTATTTTTTTCTTCTTTTCGAATGTTTCCTTCTCCAGAACAAGGTGCATCTACTAATATCTTATCAAACCTTTTATTTTCAGGAAGAACTTGTCCATTGTACTGAATAACTTGAGTGTTTAGAACTCCTTGTTTATATATATTACCCATTAGTGCTTTAATTCTATTTGTAACAGGTTCATTTGCAATTATTTCGCCTCTGTTTTGCATCTCTGCGGCCATTTGTGTTGTTTTGCTTCCAGGCGCTGCACACATATCTAATATAGATTCATTTTCTCTGACTTCTAATGCCTTCACCGGAATTGCTGATGTAAATTCCTGAACATAGAATAAGCCGAGCCAATGTGGTAGAGAGGTTGAGATGTTTTTTTCTGAAATAAAGTATTTTTTATCAAAATCTCTTTGCCTGTATTTGATGTTGTTTTGTTCCAAGAACTCCTTTATTTCGTTGATTGAAGATTTTATAGTGTTAACTCTGAATTCAAAGGGTTTTCTTTTAGTAATTGCTTCAAGAAATTCATCATATCTTGGTATTATGTTTCTGTATTTATTCAAAATCAAACCTCAATTCTTCGACAACTTTTTGTTTAGTTTGTTTTAAATAACTATTGAGGAAATAATTTTTTTATGGCGCCAATTGTTTGGTTTAGAAGGAACTTGAGGATCGAAGACAATAGGTGTTTGTTAGAAGCAACTAAAGAATTTGATGAGGTAATTCCTGTTTTTGTTCTGGAAGAA
>CAYPLQ010000041.1:1922-2756 GCA_964411605.1 uncultured archaeon
GTGAACTCAAAGAAGTTAGTGAAAAAACTAATTCTGAGGAGTTGTTCTTTAATAAATCTTACACACCTTTTGGGAGGAAAAGAGATAAAAAAGTCTTGAAAGAAACTGATTTATCTTGTAATATCTTTAAAGACCATGTTTTATTTGAGGAAAAAGAAATAACTAATAGTAGCGATGCTCCTTATCAAATTTTTAGTTATTATTACAAGAAATGGATTAAAAAAGATAAGTCATTACCTAAAAAACTAGGTGATTTCCGAACACCATTAGTTAAGGATTTGAGCACTCCCATCCCTAAGTTCAGTAATAAAGACAATTACTTTGTTGGGGGAAGAAGACCAGGTCTTAAAAAATTAATTGATTTTAGGGAGAGAATAGGTGATTATCACAGAAAAAGTGATTTTCCAGGAAAAAACAATACCTCGGAATTATCTCCGTACCTTAAGTTTGGAAATATATCGATTAGAGAAGCCTATCATTTCTTTGACGAAAAAAACGAGGGAGTAGAAGAATGGAAAAAACAACTCTGTTGGCGGGACTTTTATTTTCAAGCCTTGTTTAATTGGCCTTTTATGAAAAAAAGAGGTTTTAAAGAGAAATACCATGATTTGAATTGGAAAAACAAAGACTCTGAGGAGTGGGAAAAATTTATTTCTGGGAAAACAGGTTTTCCATTCATTGATGCTGCTATTAGGCAATTAAAACAAATTAATTGGATCAATAATAGGTTAAGAATGGTTTTATGTGTTTTTGCAGCCAAGGATCTGTTTTTTGATTGGAAAAATATTCATAGTTTTTTTAATGAAAACTTAGTAGATGCAGATATTCCATTAA
>CAYPLQ010000041.1:2777-11213 GCA_964411605.1 uncultured archaeon
TCGGTAATATTCAGTGGTGTTATTCAATTGGACCAAGTTCCCAACCCTATTTTAGAGTTTTTAATCCTATCAAGCAAGGCAAAAAATATGACCCCCATGGTAAGTATATAAAAAAATATGTCCCAGAATTAAGTGATTTACCAAAAAAATACATTCATTGGCCAATTGAGATGGAAAAAGAGAAACAAATAGAACTTGATGTGGTACTAGGAGAAAATTATCCTTATCCACTTATAGATCACAAAAAAAGATCTAAAGAAATAAAAGAGAAATACAGTGAATTAAGTTAAATTCAAATTTCATCTAATAGTTCATTGAATCTTTTTAACGATTCTTTTGCTTTTAAATTTCTTTCAGAAACAGAGAACCTAAGATATTCTTTATTTCCATAAAATGATCCTGGTACAATAAATATACCCTTTCTTTGACATTTATTAAAAAGTTGCTCAGAATTAATTTCTTTATGTTCAATAAAACCATATGTGTTTTTATCGAAAATTTTTCCATTTAATTCGCTTCTCTGATCCAAAAAATCACTTAAAAGTTCTTGGTTTTTTTGGATTAAGGAATTGGCTTTTTTGACTAAATTCTTTTTGTTTTTTAGAATTACTTTAGCTAATTTTTTGTCTAACTTAGAAACTACGAAGAAATGATTCATGTATTGCTTAAATTCTTTTATTATTCCTTTATCTCCACCTAACCAACCAATTTTTATGAAATCAGCGCCGAAAAACTTTGTTAAGGAATTTGAAATGACTGTGTTTTGGAGTTTTATTGCAGTTGGACCTCCAAAAGCTGATTCTTTGAATTTTTGATTGATTATGAATGGTGAATAAACTTCATCAACTAAAAGATAAGAATCGTTGTCTGAAACAATTTCGGATAGTTTTTTTAATTCATCGAAATCAAATAATCTTCCACTAGGATTATGTCTATTCGTAATTACAACAAAAGAGGATTTAGGTAATTTTTCCTTCAATTTTTCATAATCAATGGAATAATCCTTATCTTTTCTTCTTTTTATTCTTTCAATTTTTACATTAAGAGATCTTGGTGTTATAAAAAGAGGTTGATAAGCAGGGTTCTCTATAATGAATTTCTTAGATTTTTTCTTGAAATATAAATAAGCTAAGAAATTAGAAAAAGTAGCTCCTGTGGTTATTAAAAAATTTTCTCCGGAAACATCATATTCATTTGCTAAAAAATCACTTAATTCTCTCTTATCATCATTTATGTCCTTGACAAGATCATTGACTTGAAAATTAGAATGATTTAACTTTGTTCTTCCTAAATCATGCTTAATAGTAGGAATTTTTTCTTTCATCCATTCTAAATATGGAATTTGTTTTAACATCTTTTAACCCATTAAAAATTCTTAACTTATAGAAAAAAAAATAAAACGTCTTTTAGTTTTCCATTTAATTTTATAGTTTATTTTTTATTTATTATGTTTCATATTCATAGTGACATCCTCCCACGAGTAAACTCGTGGGCTTCCAGCCAATTCAAGGGTTCTCCTCCGCTCGCCGACTTCCACCTATTGAGCGAAAATCCTCAATAGGGAGAGGTTCGGGTCCTTGCTAGGGAGTTCCTTCCCCTAGCTTGGGTTTTCTTCGCTAGAGGAAGTCCAGCTGAGCTGGAGGGCTCTGCCACAGGAGCCCCCTACTCTTAGCATTGACCTTATCTCAGGTTTGCCAAGAGCCCGCTTACAAATATTCATTGCTCCATTGACGTCGCTATTAAGCTCTGAGCCACCACACTTGAAGATTCCTTTACACCTATCTCCTTTTTCTCCACACTTATAGCATCGCTGACTAGTATATGCTTCATTTACTTCAATGTATTTGACTTCTCTTTCTTTGCATTTGTATTCGAGCATCTGTCTAAATGTGTGATGTGGGAAACGATGTAGCTTTCTATTCATCTCTCTACCCTTGTCTTGGTCTTGTATTCCTTTTAGGTCACCAACAACGACTATTAATTTGTTCTCTTTGGCGTATCTAGCTATTTTGGTTGTTAGCTTGTGTAACCTATCCCTCACCTTGTTGTATTCTCTCTGCCCCCATTGTTTGTCTGTGTCTGATTGTCGTCTGAGATAATAGTAGTTTGTTTGAATTCCTTTGATTTCTTCTCCTTCAAAAAAGGCCTTGGACTGGCTGGACGGCGCCACCGACGCCGCTCCTACTACTGGATTTCGGAGCCCAAGATCAATTCCCAACACCCCGTTGTATTCATCGACCTCACTAACTTCTATCTCGAAAGTAAGATTAAGATAAAACTTATCGTTTTTTCTAAACAACTTTGACTCACACAACTCCCAGCTATCTTTTATTTCCCTACCAGTTTTAACAGGAACATTTATTCCCCCATGTCTCTGGGCTGAAGGAACATTCACGAAATAGTCACAAACACTTGATTCACATCTCTGTATGTCGATTAGATCTTTCCTTAGACTAATTGGATATTCCTTATCCTCCTTGATTTTGTCATAATATCGCTTAGCCTGTTGTTTGTTAGCTGAATGTAATTCAACATCTTCTCCATTATGTAGGTATTTTTGCAGGTTCTCGTACTCTCTCTTGAGTTGTTTTTTCTTGATTTTTGTTATGTTCACGACCCCTGATTGAGTTGTTTTTTTAAGCTTCAAATTCAAAGTCCTCCACCTCTCTTTCAAAGATTTCACCAGCAAAGTCCTTCACATTTTTACCTTGGAGCGAGGCCTTTGCTTTAATCTTTTGCCAAACCTCTTTATCAACTTCTATCCTAACATCCTTTGTTTCAGACATTTCCTTACTTACTTCTTTTGCCTCAAGGCATTCAAGGTTTTCTATTCGGCATTCATCCCATGTCTAAAGAACATGGGTTTTCTGCCTCTAACTTTATAACTTATATCCAAATTTTGTTCAAAGAAAACTCAAAAAAATTTTTTAAATTAGGTAAGTATTGAAAGTTCTTTAATTATTTAAATAAAGAAACCCAATTTTTTCTCATGAATAACTTATTTGGTTATTTATTATATCTTTTAGTTTTTGTTGTTTCTGTCTTTACTTTAGCAAGGGATACAAGGAATTTAGAAATAAATAAGACTCATAGATGGATATGGCTTTTCTTGTTGCTTTTTGGTGCTTTGTTTTTTGATTTTTTAGGTATAGCTACTGTTTTAGTTATCTATGGTGTCTGGAGACTACTTAGATTCTCATGAATTTACTTTTTTTAAACTAAAAGTAATAATAAGTAATGTGAACTACTCACATGGCTGAGCCATGGAGTTCTCTCCCTTATTCTGCCATAGATGTATCTCTAGTTAAATAAAGAAAAATTAAATAATTATTTTTTAATTAATGGATTTTGCTTCTTCTTCTTTTATTGTAAAAATAAAAAATAAAAGAAAGCAAATTTTTTAGTTTAGAATAGTACTACCTATATTTTTTTTACATTTATTGCTTTTTTTCCTTTATCTCCTTCAACGGATTCAAACTCGACTTCATCGCCTTCTTCTAACTTCCCTGATTCAACATCACTTCTGTGTACGAAGTGGTCTTCGCCGTCATCTTCAGGTGCAATAAACCCATAATTTTTTGTTTCATTGAAAAATTTTACTTCACCTTTCACTATTATTCACCTCCTTTTTTACTAACTTCCTTATTTTCTGGAAGTTGTAGATACTTTAATCTTAGGTTATTATTAATTCAAAATTGAGCCTGAATAATTATTTTATCTTATGTGACATCCTCTTTTTCCTTTTAGGAGGAGGTCTTAGAAAAACGAAATAAATAAAATAAGAAGGAAAAAATTATTTATAATTTATTTTTTCCAATAATTCTTCAACTTCTTTTTTACGTTTTTTTAATTGTTTAGCAAATAATTTTTTGCCTTCTTCAGTTATGGAGTATTTGTTTTCCCGAGTTTTTTTAATAAAGCCGCTTTCTTTTAGTTTAGTAACATATTCATCTACTTTTTCTTTATTTACGTCATTTATTTTTTTTATTTCTTTGATTTCCATTTCATCTTTGGCTAAGAATTTTTTTAGAATTTGTCTTATCTCATAGTTTCTAAGAACTTCTTTTTCAACCAAATTAGTCACCCATTAATTATTTACTTGAATATTTATCATTTTTTTTAAATATTGTAATCTAAAAAAATAGATTCTTAGTTATTAAAAAGATTATTAATTATTTCTTCATGTGTTGATTAATTTAGTGAACTATTTTTACCTAATTAAAAGATCTAGGAAGGTGTCTTCTCAGTCAAATAGATAATTTAGATAGAGTCTAGATAAAATGTATCTAAAATCAATTATTATTCTTCCCCTAAAAATTTAATTAAATTTTTAAACCAACTAGGTGTTTCCTATTAAAAAAAATAAGGGTTCTTGGGTTTTTCTTGAATACATAAAAGTCATTATTTATTTAAAAAACTAAAGTATCATTTGATGTCAGACGAAAAAATCTATGGAGGTCTTGGAACAGGTTTAGGAATCGTTTTTGGTGGAGCACTAGGTTTGTTTGCAGCTTTATTATCTAAAATTGAAATAAGTATTGGATTATCTTTTGGAGTGGGTGGAGGATTAATTATTGGAGCAATAACTGGTTTAGCCCTAGATAAAAAATGGGTGAACAAAAGATATATTCTCCTTTTTGGAACAATTTTTGGTTTATTAGTGGGAGTGTCTATTGGTGTAGTAACTTCTTGGACTTATTCACTAAATAATGTAAATGGAGCTATTTTTGGAGGAATAATTGGTATTATTGGTGGTTTTTTGATTTCTAAGGTACTTATTAGTTACCAATACATGTATTAAAGGTTAAGAAAATCAACTAAATTCATTTTTCTTTAATTTAATTTATATCTGATTTCTTAAAAACTAAGTAACCTAAAATTGGTGGTAAAATTATCCATAGAAACAGAATTAACAAAAATACATATTCTTGTAAGTAAAAGGGAATTGTTTCTTGCCCTATTAATTGACTTATATCTGTAAACTGACTTAATTCTCCAAGATCCATTAATGTATTTGATAAAGCGCCAAAAGCTCCATTAGGTGTTATTCTTTGTAGAAAAACAAACCAAGCTGGAAGTCCTTGTTGAGGAGTTACAGCAGGAAGGGAACGATTAATTAAATAATGTATTCCTAACAATATAGTGTCCCACAAAAACTGGAATACAAAAAACACTGATATTGCCCAGCCTAGAGCCTTTCCTTTTGTGTCTGATGCAGCAGAAAAACCTATTGCTATACTTAAAAAAGAAATTGCTAACAATAAAGTGATAACAAAGAAAATTAAGTAATTCATAATAAAAAATACTTCATAAAATACCAATATAACAACGCTAGCTACAGCAAAACTAATTATTATTGGGACTATAACAACTAAAGATCGGCCAATCCACTTACCTAAAACTACATCAAACCTAGTGTTAGGTAATCCAAGAAGAGTCTTAATTGTTCCATATTCTCTCTCACCAGCTACTGCCATATACCCAATCATTAATGCTATAATTGGAACTAAAAGCCCTGAAACGCTTTGTAATGCAATTATAGCATTGTTTGAACTCAAAACATCTCCAATGAAATCTGAACCTCTAGGTAGGAGTGTTAATGCAAATGTACTTCCTGCAATTAAAGAAATAAAAATAAAAGTAACAATCCAGAGATTTTTAGATCTAATTGAGTCTTCAAAATCTTTTTTTGCAATATTTTTCCAGCTCATTTATCTTACCTCGTTAAAATCGCAAATAAATCATCTAAAGAAGATTCTTCTGTTTTTAAATCAATTATTTGAGAACCTTGGTTCTCGATGACATCAAAAATCTTGCTCTTAACTAATTCTTTATCTGCTTCAATTATTATTTCATTTCCATCGTTCTCAACTTTCTCTATTCCATCCATTTTTTTTATTTTATCTAAATCAGGAACAACGTCAACTTCTAATTTTAGAACTGATTTAGTTCCTACTCTATTTCTCAAACCCTCAATCGTGTCTTGAGCCATAACTTTACCTCCCTTAAGAATACTTACCTTATCTGAAACATCCTCAACTTGTTCCAATATATGACTAGAGAAAAAAACTGTAGCACCTCTATTGTTTTCTTCCTTAACTATTTCCCTCACTAATCTCGCGCCATTTGGATCAAGTCCAGTGGTCGGTTCATCTAATACAAACAAATCAGGTTCACCAACCAAAGCCATAGCCAAACCGAGTCTTTGCTTCATTCCCTTTGAATACCCACCAGCTTTCCTTTTTCCTTCACCATCTAATCCAACCCTCTCCAAAACCTCATCAACATCGGTATCAGCATCCTTTGTCTCTTTGACAAACTCGATGTGTCTCTTGCCACTTAATCTATTATATACATTAGATATTTCAGGTAAATAACCAACTTTTTTCCTTATCTCTAAACTATTTTCTTGAGCATCTAAACCTAAAACCCTAGCAATTCCACTATCAGGCCTAATAAAATCTAATAAAATCTTTATTGTAGTAGTTTTCCCAGCTCCATTTGGACCTAAAAAACCAAAAACTTCTCCTTCACTCACATTAAGATCTAAACCCTGAAGAGCTTGTATCCCATCATAAGATTTACATAAATCATCTGTATCAATCACATTTACCAATAAAAAATCCTCCTAACCCACAAATATGAGAATATGAAGTATATATCTTTCCTTACTTCCGAAATAATTCAAAATTGACAATAATTGATTTTTTATTTCTCTAAATTTTGCTGAACATAAGGTATCTAACTACTTTACTTTAGAATAAGTATAATCATCTATTTCTCAAATTTTATGTCCTACAGTTTCTCTAAGTACAAATGACCTAAATAATAATTTTTGATTAAATAAATTATTAAATTATTTAATAGCATTATAGAGTATTATTGCTAAAGTCAAGAAATATGTTAAAAAAAGAATTAATGTCATTAAAATATTTATTGATGAACTCAAGGTGTTTTCAAGTAATTCAATTAAATTAGTTGCGAAAAAAGTTGTTAAAATCCCGGAAAAACTACCACATGTTATTGCATTAATGAATTGATAGCCAGGTCCTTTTGTTTCCTTCTTCAATATGTAAATGTATTGAGTTATCCCAACAATCAAAAAAAATATCAGTAATAATTTTATTTCTTTGTTTTTTGAAAAAACCCCCAATATTGTTCCTATGATTAATAATACATTAAATAATGATTTTTTGTCCTCATTAGTTAAATTTAAATCAAAGTTCTTCATTTTTACATCTTAATTAAATCTTATCAATTTATCTTTTATCTGCAAACTCTAAAATGTTTCATCATCTTTATATTTTTGAGGACTAATTTTTTAGATCCTTTGTTTTGTGTATTTTATTGTGTAGATGAATGGTGTGTCTAGTGCTGCTATTATTAGTTTAACTACGTATTGTCCAGTTATTAGGGGAATTATTGGTAGTTGTCCGAAATAAGCTATTGTTATGAATAATACGGTGTCTATTGCTTGGGATGAGAGTGTTGAAGTTAGGTTTCTTAGCCATAGGTGTTTGTCTCCTGTTCTTTTTTTGATATAATGGAATAGGTTGACGTCCCAGTTTTGGGAGAAAACATATGCTGTTAAGCTGGCTAATACGATTCTCCATGTCATTCCTAGTGTTTGTTCGAATGCTTGTTGTCCTTTCCAGAAATTTGCGGGTTCCCATGCGATTGCTATTTGGATGGCGAGGATTAGTACTATTGAGGCGAGGAATCCGCTCCATACTGCTTCTTTTGCTTTCTTTTTTCCGTGGAATTCTGCTAGTACGTCTGTTAGGAAGAAGGATGTTCCGTATACGATTACTGCTGCTGGTACTGTGAATCCTAGGAATGTGACTACTTTGTTTGCTAGTATTTGTGCCATCACGATTAGGCCTGCGAATGTTCCGACGATTATTCCGGGTCCATATTTTTCTCCTAGGTATGCAATAAGTGCAGATGCTGCTAGTGTTAGTATTATCCAGAGAATAACCATTTCGAGCATTTTTTATTCCTCTGTTTCATTTATCATTCTTCCGTGTCTTTTGTCTATGTCATCCATTAGGTCCAATAGTTTCCTTATAGCTGTTCTTACAGCATCAGACCTATTAACAAACTTTTTGTCATCCCCAATGTGTTCATCCATATCATCCAACAAGTGTTGCGGAATCTCAACTGAAACCTTAGGCATTAAGAACCCTCAATAAGTCCTAAATATTACGTGGATATTATTATTTATATTCTTAAAAAAATTTGGTAAAAAAGAAAACACATTCTTTCTAAAAAATACCATCTTAATTATTTTTTCTTTTAATTTCTAAATAAATATTTAAAATCTATTTTATCTTGAAAAACACTTTAAATAACTTAATTTCTTTTTAGTGGTTCAATGAAGAAAACTAGAAATCCAACGTTACTTCTATTAATTATTTTGTTTTCATTAGTTAAAAC
>CAYPLQ010000042.1:0-11142 GCA_964411605.1 uncultured archaeon
TATTGTTTTTATTAAGTTTATCAAGTTTTTCATTATATTTATTCAGTGAATTTGGTTTTGTTTCTTTTCCAAAAATAAATTTATTGCATTTATTCACAGAAACTAATATTTTTATTTCTAATATATTGGGGAATATAAGAGGCTTTATTTTATTAATTATTGGAATTGTTGGGCCCTTGATTCTAAGTTTTGCTGTTTATTTCATATATCAGTTGATTCCTAGTTTAAAGGCAGGTAGTAGGGAAAGGGAAATTGATGCTTTCTTACCTTATGCAATTAACTATATCTCCGCAATGGCAGGAGCGGGTGTAACTCCAGTTGAAACCTTTAAATTATTAGCTGAATCAAAAGAAATCTATGGTGAGGTGAGTGAGGAGGCAAAATACATAATTAGAGATACAGAGATGCTTGGAAAAGATTTAATTACTTCTATGCGCGATATTTCGAAAACAACTCCTTCAGAAAGGTTTCAAGAGTTTTTACAGGGAACAATTACGACTATAACTTCTGGTGGAGAACTTGAAGTGTTTTTTAAGAGTAAAGCAGAACAATTTATGAGGGAAAATAGAAGAACACAAAAAGAATTCTTAGAAACACTTGGGCTTATGGGAGAATCTTATGTTACAGCCTTTGTAGCAGGTCCTCTATTTATCATAGTCATGGTCGTAGTAATGTCGATGATGGGAGGAGCAAGCTTAATAATTTTATATCTTATTATTTATGCAGTGATTCCATTTGGTAGTGCAATGTTTATATTGATGATTGATATAATTTCTCCAAAGATCTAATTATGTCTGAAAGAAATTACGAAAGCGAAGAAGAAAGAATAAAAAAAGAAATAGAAGAATATAAAGAAACAACCGTAGCTGAAGTATTTCTAAAATCACCAATTTCTGTGATAAAAGAAAAACCTCTTTATTCATTTTTTATAACAATTCCGATAGGCGTAATATTGTTTTTTATAGGTTATTTATTCTTTGTTTCCCAAAATTTTTGGTTAATAGATGATTTAGTTTTAATTATTATATTATTATCTATTGTTCCTCCTGGATTTCTTTCTTATATAAGGAATAGGAAAATTAAAAGAATAGAAGAAGAATTTCCAGATTTTTTAAGAGATATAGCTGAGTCTAATAGTTCAGGTATGACTTTGACTCAAGCAGTTCAAACTGCCGCCCAAGGTTCTTATGGCCCGTTGACTTCGGAAGTTAAAAAAATGAGTGATCAAATTTCTTGGGGGATATCATTTAATGAAGCATTAAAAAGATTTTCAAATAGAATAAAAACTCCATTAATTAAAAGATCTATTTCATTGATAACAGAAGCTGAGAGAGCAGGAGGAGATGTAACAGAAATTCTAAATGCAGCAGCAAAAGATGCTAGAGAAGTTAAAACACTTGAAAAGGATAGAAAAGCGGATATGGCTATGTATGTAGTAATAATTTATGTATCATTCTTTGTTTTTCTTGCTGTGATCTTGATTCTTTATAACTCTTTTATCCCTGTTATGGCTAGAGCTTCACAGGCTACTTCAGGTGGAGCGACTGGTGGTTTAATCTCAGGAGATTTTGATCCTGATTTGTATAGGAGGCTTTTCTTCCATGCCTCCACGATCCAAGCTTTTGTTTCAGGGCTTGTAGCAGGTAAGATGGGTGAAGGAAGGTTGGATGCAGGTTTGAAGCATTCTTTTGTGCTTTCACTTATATCTTATTTAATTTTCTTCTTTATATGAATTAATTTCTTCAATAGCTTTATCTAAATTCATTTTTTGTTGTTCTCCAGTATCCATATTTTTTAAGCTAATTTTATTTGATTTTATCTCTTCTTCACCAATCAAAACTACAAATGGGATGCTTAATCTATTAGCATAAGATAATTGATCCCCAATACTTCTTCCCTTGAGATCTATTTCAGTTGAAAAATGTTTCCTGAGTTTATTAGTTATCTCTATCGATTTCTGTTGAAATTTTTCCGATAAAGGTGCGACATAAATTAAAGAACGTGGGGTAACTTCAGATAATAAATTTTGTTCTTTCAATGCTGCTAAGACTCTGTCAAATCCTATAGCAAATCCAGTAGATTTAAAATTTTGCTTAAGTAATTCTGGGAAACGATAAGTACCTCCCCCACACACTTGGTTCTGAGCTCCAAGACCACTGGCGTATAATTCAAACACCGTTCCATCATAGTAATCTAGTCCTCTTGTTACAGCTAAGTCTATATCGTAATCATTTACGCCATATTTTTCCAATAAATCTAATGTTTTTTCGAAACAATTGATATCGTCATTTTTAATATCTAATTCATCAAATAATTTATAAGAATCCTCTAATGGGTCTTTAGATTCTTTTAAATTATTTATTTTATTTTCTAATTCCTTTGAGATATTTATTTCATCAATAACTTGATTAAGTTTTTCTTCCTTGTCTATTGCTGATAAAATCTTGTTTTGGTGTTTCATTGAAAGATCATAGTAATCCATTATTGATCTTAAAATACCAATATGACCTATCTTTAATTCGAACTCCAAACCAACTTCTTCAAGTAACTCATAGGCCAAAGCTATTATTTCAGCCTCAACAAATTCTTTTTCTCCACCAATCACTTCGGTCCCAAACTGCCAGAACTCCCTATACCGCCCTTTTTGAGGTTGCTCGTATCTAAAGCAATTTCCAAAATAAAACAACTTTAGGGGTTTTGGAGAAGCTCTTAGTTCATTTGAATAATACCTCATCACTGATGCTGTAATTTCTGGCCTAAGCGCTAGTTCTCTATCTGATTTATCTTTGAACTCATAGATCTCTTCCACAATCTCTTCACCCGATTTCATTGTAAACAATTCAAGAGTTTCGAAAGTCGGAGTCTGTATCTCTTCATATCCCCAATTACTACAGATCTCTCTCATTTCTTTTTCGATCTGTTCTCTATGTTTCATTTCCATGGGAGAAAAATCTCTAGTTCCTTTTGGTTTATTAATCTCGATTTTTATTCCTCCTTCTGTATGTCTTTTTGTTTTCTTAGATATTCTTTAATCATTTGAGGAAAAGAACTTGACCTAACAAATCTTAAACCCAGTCTCTCAGCCCATTTCTCAATTCCATCATCTGCTCCAACTACCGCAGCTTCTAATTCCTTAGCCAATAACAAAACATCTATATCTGGAGCACTGTCCAAGATACCATATCTTAATGCATTTCTATATTTATCTCGGAAATCACTCACTGTTCCTCCAACCATTTCTCTTTTAATTTCCTTTTCTATCTCTTCATCACTTAATTCTTCTGGAGATTCTTCTAAACAAGACATAGATGCTTCCCATATAGCATCTTCTGCTACATTCATTCCCTTATTTATTCTTCCACGCATATAGTCAACATATTCATAAAATATCCCAGCAGGGATATCTACTTCATACCTATTTGGTGTTTTTTTAACCAACCAAGTATCGACTTTTGCTTCAACTTCGTCTCCACAATCATACCTATTTATGAACTCAGTAATTTCTTTATAAACAGTTGGATAAGGTACATAACAACTTATATTTAATTTCAACCTAGCCTCAGAAACTAAATCCAAGATCTCACTCATACCCTCACACAAAGAACCATATCCTTCTTTTTTCCTAGTCTCAACATCTGTTAAAGCTGTAGTATCTAAAACAAAATATTGTCTCTCCACCAAATTATTCACCACGATCTTTTAAATATCATATATTTTTTAACTAAATAATTTCCACGATTTTTTTTGAAACAATAAATAATCACAACAATTTTTTATTAAATAAATATATTGTTGAATAACAGAAAAAAAGTTCTACATGAAAAGAAACTTAGAAATAAATAATCAAGGACAAATCAGCATAGATTTCTTAACAGCTATAGGTATCTTTTTACTTACCTTTTTTTTTATAATCTATTCCTTAACAGGAGTAACTACTACTTACCAAAGAAAAGATGCTAATTATCCTCCTGCAGAACGATTATCAACTCTCCTAGTAAAAAACCCCGGCCTTAAACATAACGAAGACACAGGATGGGAAGAACTATGGGATGAAAACCAATCAAAGGTAGCTAGAATTGGTTTATCTGATCAATTAGGTGAAAAAAGTCCTTTAAATTATACAAGAAATGATACCCCAACACATTATGTATTGAATTTCCACAAAGTAGATGGCAGATATAACTCAACTCTAGACACAGAAGGCTTAATGAAAAGACATGGAAGCAATGAAACAAATTATTGGTGGGAACTAGGAGAAAAAGTAAATAAAACTGATTATCAATCATTTAGAAACTCATTAGATCTATATCCCCAATATAGACTTTATTTACAAATTATTCCTCAAAATACTAATGCAACATTAACTCAGCCAAACAAAAATGCGTTGGAATATATCTCCAATACAACAAACACTGAAAAAATCGAAAAAATCGTTTTTATTAAGCGATATGTAGAGGAAGAGAAAGAATGGGTTTTTTTAACAAATCAAGAAGGTGAAGTAATTAAATACTCATTTCTTCTCTGGATGTGGTAAAAATGAAGGACGAAGGCGCTGCTTTAACAATGGAATCTATAATAGCCGCCATGATCCTAATTGGAGCGCTATCATTTATTATTATGTCCTTTCCTATGGAATTTCATCCAACTAATCAATATAGCCAAATACAACTGAGAGAATATGGAAAAAATTACTTATTTTCATCGGCACATCCGGTTTTAGAGAAAGGTGAAATAGCCTATCAATTAAATAGAGAATATAGTCCGAGGCCCGAAGGAGACAGTGAAAAAAAACCTGGAAATAAATGGAACTTTGACTACAAAAACAAAGAAAATATTTCAATAATCAATTACGAAAAAACAGATTACAATTGGACAACCAATCACTTAATAATTGATTACGATGATGAAATTTGGCCCGATGGATATAATGAAAACTTAAATATTAATTACTTAATAAAATACAATCCAGAATCTAATTATTTCTTTCCAGATAACAATGGAACTTTATATCAATATATTCCTTTTACAAAAAAAGATGCCGAAAATGCATATGCTGTAAAAAAAATCAATAATAATTCTGTAAAAGTTAATCAAAAAAGTGCGAAAAAGGAGTACTCAATTAGTGTAATCTGGTTTGAAACTCCAACCGGGGAAACATCTAATCCTTCTATTGTATGGACAGACAGAACCTTAAAACAACACGACGAAATTGTCAGATTTCATAAAAAAGAATCACAAGGAAGTATAAATAAAACGAAGCGGTTGGCACAAGTTACTCAATCACAGTATGTTATTGTAAATAAAACAGAAAGTCAGGGTCAATTAAAAATAACTGGGTTTAATAATACAAATATATCGGGAGAAGGAACATCTAAAGGAGTTACAGTTAATGAAGTAGGAAACAATATATTTAAAGTTGTATTTAGAGAACCTGCTAAGGGTGCTTACTCTATTCATCAAGCAACTGGTTCAGGAAGAGGAAGTAGATCCGACCCTATTTTTGTAATGGTTGGTGAGCCGAAGTTAGTGGGTAAATATAGTTATATTGAGGCATTGGCTTTTGGTGAAATATCTATTCAGAGATTTGAAAGTGTCGTTAATTCTTCTTTACCTAGTAATGTGGGCTATAATTTTTATATCTATAATTCAAGTGGTGGTATTTTTACAAATAGACTGGGTACTGATTTAAGAATTGAGAATGGTGTAGCTCCAGGTGATGCTGTGTCTGTTGAACGAATAGTTTATGTTAAAACTGGTATAGATACTTATGAGGCTTGTAAGGCGAGGTTAGTTTTATGGTATCGTTAGGTGAGGATGGACAAGTGATTGTAATAACTTCTATCATCGTTTCTCTGATATTACTTAGTTTATCAACTGTCCTATTTACTGGGACAACTTATCATAGGCATTATTTTGAAGCAAAATCTGATCAAGGTGATTATATTTATTATGAATTACGATACACTTATGAAAAAACCTTGCAGACTAGTTTAGAGGAGAAAGATGTAAATAATCCCTTCAATTCTACGAGGTTAAATGTATATGAAGACCAAGTAAGTGATTATTGTCAAAGAAGAGGTTATATGGTTTCTTTCCAAAATAAATCATTTAATGCCGATGAAAATATTGCTAAAGTGACTTTGGTTTTTTCTGGAGAAGGATTAAAATATTATGAAAGGCTCTCCTATGATTTGCAATAATTTATTTAAAGAGGAAAAAGGTGTTTCTGAGGTTCTTGGTTACATCTTGATATTTGGAATAGTCATAACTTCTATTAGTATTGTAGTGGTTTTTGGGTTTCCTACATTAAACACTGCTAGGGATTCTGCTGATTTTCAAAAAAACAAAAACCAAATGCAGATTCTGCGATCAGAATTACATGAATTAAGTAGGGGGCCGCTGAGAGGAGGAGGATTAGTTTTTTCTAAACAATTCAGTATTCAGAAAGGCGTATTAGGGATTTCAACAAAAAATTCGATGATGGAGATCTATAAAGATGGTTCTTTAATTTATTCTGGATATATTGGTGAAATTAATTATACTTTTACTCAAAAGGTTGTTGGTTATCAAAACAATGGGTTGTTCACGAAATCATTAGGTGCAAGTTCTTCTTATTACCTCTCTAGACCTCCTCTTCAATGTGATTTGATGAATTCCTCAGATGCCTACATTAATTTCAATGTTATCAATTTAACTGGTGATTCAACAAGTTTTAGTGGAGTAAAAGAAATTTCTTTCACTAACAATGATTTTAACATAATTTCAGAATCCAATAGTTCTCCTAGTACCTCAAGTTTTTCTATTGTGTTAGAAACTAACTATGTGACTGGTTGGGAAAGTTCTTTTAATACAAAACTTAGTGGTAAAGGAATTAATTATTCTATAACAACTTCTTCTGAGGAAATTAATATCACTGTTACTAACACTCCTAATGAAAACGATATTTATTTAAATGTTTATGAAACCAAAATAGGGGTTGATGTGAGATAATGAATGAAAAAGGTGTTTCTTCTACGCTTGAATACATACTCATTTTTGGTGTTTTCTTTATTATCCTCACTTCTTCTGTTTTAGTGGTTAGGCAAATTGAGGATCGAATTATTTCATATTCAAGTCGAGATAAATTAGAGATTATTGGTGAAAAAATAGCTACTAAGATAACCGAGATGTATGTGACTCATCTTGAAGGAAGTGGTTTTTTTTCAAAGGAACTTGGGGTGCCTTCACAAGTTAATGGTGACGACTACAAGATTTATTTAGGTAACGATTCAGTTATTTTAGTGCAAAATGATGTCAGTGTAACTAAGAAATTATTTAATTTAAATAAAAGCATTGATTTCAGGGGTTCAGGGCTTTCTAGTGATGATTTAGTTTTGTTTTATGATGGGATGAATATGACATTAAAGTCTTCGGGTTAGATATATATGAGCTTGGATAAGTTACTTGAGGAATTTAAGGATGGAGAAATTTCTAAGTCTGAGTTGAAGAAAAGCATTAATCTCCATGAGGTTTCGAGATTAGGTGATTTTGCAAAAATCGATACTGAGAGAGAAAGAAGAGTTGGTATTCCAGAAGCTATATTAGGAGAAGGTAAAGACAGTGATGAATTCACAGAAATCATGAAAGAAATGGTTAAGGAAAAGGAAATAGCTATTGGAACTAGAGTAAGTGAAAAACAACTAGAAGAGTTAAAGAATAATATAGATTGCAGTTTAAAGTGGTTTGAGAGAGCAAAAATAGCTTTATTAGAATCAGAGGATTTTGAACGAAAAAATGATCTCGGAAAGGTTGGTGTTTTGAGTGCAGGAACTGCTGATATTGAAGCTGCTGAAGAAGCTAGGGTTATCGCAGAAATCTTAGGAGCTGAAACCGAAAAATCTTATGACGTAGGAGTAGCTGGTATTCATCGTTTATTTCCCAAGCTCCATGAGTTCATAGAAGAAGGTGTTGAGGTATTGATTGTTGCGGCTGGTAGAGATGGGTCTTTACCTCCTGTTGTAGCAGGTATTGTTGATATGCCTGTTATTGGTTTGCCAACTTCAACGGGATATGGTTTAGGGGGAGATGGTGAAGCAGCTTTATTTTCGATGCTACAATCTTGTTCACTACTTTCTGTTGTAAATATTGATGCAGGGTTTACTGCTGGGGCATTAGCTACTCAGATGCTCAAGATAAAAAAATAAATAAAGAACGATAGATACTATAAAGCTTTATTTAAATTGTTTTTCTAGTTTTGGAACAACTTGTTTTTTCCTTGATAATACATTTTTAAGAAAAGCACTTTCTTCTTCAATTTTTACATCAAAAGCGTTTCTGAATTCTTCTGTATCTCCTTTTACGAATGCTTCTGTGTCTTCATTTAGGAGGTCAGTAACTAGTAAAATCAATAAGTCATATTCTTCTTCTTTAATTATTTCTTGCATTTCTTCTAAGATCTCCTGTTTTTTTTGCATAACCTCTTCAGGCGTCACTGTTTCGACTTGGCCTATGCCTACAGATTTATCTGTCATTTGATATTCTTTGAAGTCTCCTAAAACTATTTCTCTTGGATTTTTTTTGCCTATTTCGCTCTTTTTTTTCAACATTTCTTTTCCGTATTCTTCTATATCGAGACCTATGATCTCGGATAACTCTTTTGCAATTCTTTCATCTTTTTTTGTGTTTGTTGGGGATCTGTGGATAACTGTATCACTTAGTATAGCGCTAAGTAATAATCCAGCTAAATTCTTGCTTAATTTACTTTCATGTTTTAGAAATTTCTCAGAAACCATAGTTGAGGTCGAGCCTATTGGTTCGGTGTGAAAGTAAATTGGTTTTTGGGTTTCTAAGCCAGCTATTCTGTGATGATCAAGAACCTCCATTATTTCAGCGTCCTCTAAGCCGTCAACAGATTGACTAATTTCATTGTGATCGACCAATATGATCTTTTTGTTTCTCGCATCCCTGATTTTGTCCGGGGTTTTTGTTTCGAATCTCTCTAAAACATATTCGGTTTCTGGATTTATTTCACCTGCTCTTGCTGGTACATATTTGTTTTCCTCATCGATTTGATTTTTGTATTGAGCATAGGCTATTGCTGAACAAATTGAATCAGTATCTGGTTTTTTGTGCCCTATTACGTAGATTTTTTCTCGAGACATTTTTTCACCTAAACTAATTTTTCTTTAACTTTTGAATAAAAATCTGCTCCTTTTGTTTTTATAAACAATGCTGGTTTTTTAGATTCTTTAAAAATAACTGTGTCCTTTTCCTTTATTTTTTTATTTTTTTGGCCATCAACAACTAAATCCGCGGTTTTTCCTTTTCTAAGTAATTCTACTTTTATATTTGAATTATTTGGAACTACAAATGGTCTAGCACTTAATTTATAAGGTGCTAATGGAACTAAAATAAAAGCTTCTACCTTTGGATCTACAATTGGGCCTCCAGCACTCATAGAATAAGCTGTTGATCCTGTTGGAGTTGCTATAACTAATCCATCTGCTCTAAACTCCTCTATTGGTTTATTATCTAATAATACTCTTAGTTTTAGTAATTTTGCTGGTTCTGAAGTAGCTATAACAACTTCATTTATTGCTGGCGGCATTTTTTCTTTTTTATCTTCTTTATTTATTGTAACAGATAATCTTGACCTCTTTTCCACCTCAAAATCCTTTATTATTTTGTTTAATTTGTTTTTATAGTTGTTTTTTGTTAATTTAGTTAAGAAACCTACTTCTCCTGTATTAATTCCTATAATCGGAATAGTTTTTTTTATTTTTTGAAGAGTTCGCAGAATAGTTCCATCACCACCTATTGTTACAATAAAATCACATTTCGCTAGTTTTTGTGTTTCAGTTCCTTTTTGACCAATTTTTTTTGCTAGATTTTTTGAGAGATAGTATTCAACATTTTTTTCTTCTAAGAAATCTATTAGTTTCTTAGATTCCGTTACTGATTTCCTTGATTCATGGTTTGCAACTATCCCTATTTTTCTATTCATACTTAAGCTCCTCTTTGATTTTATTAAATAATTTTTTATTGGAGCATAGTGTTTTTATGTTTTTTTGAATTTCTTTGTTGGGAAATGCTTTATTAATAGATTCATATTCTCCTCCAGCATTTTCGACAATCTTCATTCCAGCTACTATATCAATTATGCCTGCTCCTCTTAGATCTAAAAAAGCATCTAGTTTCCCAGATGCAACAAAACAGAGTTCTAATGAAATACACCCAAGTCTTCTCAAATGGTCAAGTGTATTTGAGAATTTCTTTAATTGAGGTATATCTTCATAATATAAACTAATTGAGGATTCATATAATTCATTTGTATCTGAAACTTTTATTTTATTTTTATTTTGATAACTCTTGTCATTCATCGTATAGTACTTATTTTTATTAATATGATCCTTTACATATCCTAATATGATTTCATTTTGTTGATTTAAAACTCCGATAGAAGTTGAATAAAATGGAAGTCCTCTTAAGGCGTTTTGTGTTCCGTCGATGGGATCTAAAATAATTGTTTTCTCTGGATTTTTTCCTAACTTTACTTCTCCAATTTCCTCACTTATTAGATAATAATTTTTTTCATGCTCTTTTAATTCTTTTATAGCTATCTCTTCAGCAATTTTATCCAGTTTTTTCGTTGGCTCCCCATCCGCTCCTGTTCCAACTACTTCGTTAGCTTTTTTCTTATCTGTTTTTTTAATTTTTCGACTTATTTTCTCTGTAATTGTATCAAATAACGAAATCATCTCTTTTTGCATCATTTAAAACCTCCTAATATTACTGCCGAAACAACTGAGGAAACGTTTTTAACTTTTTTTTGAACTGAAAAACTATTTATTTCCTTTATGGTTAATTCACGATTTTTTAACATTTTTTTTGCCCTTTCTTTTGCTATTCTTTCTGTTGTTTCTTTGTTCTTAGTGGCTGCTGATTCTGCTATTACTTTTAGTTTTTCGCTTTCCGCTATTGCTATTGATGAAGATATTATTTGGTTTTCTTTATCTGATGTTTTTATGGAAAGAACTGCAGGAACTAATCTACCTGGTCTATAATTTGGAACACTTGATTTTTTTTCACAATTAGGTGGTAATATACTGCTAACTTTTATTAAGTTATAGTTACCTATTTTTGCTGATCTTAATGCGTTGTCTA
>CAYPLQ010000043.1:0-10863 GCA_964411605.1 uncultured archaeon
GGGATTTTTTTATCCTATTCTTCAGCATGTTCTCTACAATTCAGACCTACACAAATTATTTTACTTGGTTCCACAGGAGGCAAGATATCTACTTCAGCCAAATTTTTTTCAGTTTCATCCGAAATTACTTTATTCCCAAGAACCTTTCCAGTCTTAATTTCATCATTGGTCTTGAATCTAACTAGTTTCTCCATTTTTTCACTCTAATAAATCTATTTTCTTCCCTGAACCATCTCTTTTATATTCTCCAAACTCTGTCCCCTCCAATTCTTTTACTCCAAAAATAGGGCCTTCTTTGCAAACTCTTAAGCCTGTTGGGTCAATACAACAGGAACCACATAAACCTATTCCACATTTTATGTATCTATGTAAACTAAATTGAGCAAAGACATTTTTATCTTGTACTTTTTTAAAGACCTTGTACATCATGGGTTCGGGTCCACAACAATAAATTGAATCAAATCCTTTTCGAATATTGGTTCGGTTATGTATCCATGGTATCCAGTAGTTCCATCCTCAGTTGCTTTTATTAATTCACCTAATTCCTCAAACTTTTCTTTAAATAATAATTCTTCTTTTGTAATTGCGCCTAATGCAATTGTGAGATCTCTGTCTTTAACTGATTTAGCCAAAGGGAGGAGAGGAGCTGCTCCAACACCACCTGCTATTAACAATATTTTTTCTCCTTTGATATCAAAAGAAGTTCCAAAACACCCTCTTAAACCAAGTTCTTCGAATTCCTCTAGTTTATTCATTTTTTTGGTAGTTTCGCCTACACTTCTAACTGTTAGTTTTCCTGGATTTATTGAGGAAGGAGATATAGGTATTTCATCTTCTCCTTTTACCCAAACCATATAATATTGACCAGGTTCAGCATCGAGTTTTTTATCTAAAACAAAAGTGTTTGTTGATGGGGTTTCTTTAACAACTTTTTTAATCGTATAATTTTTTGGTTTCATTTTTTATACATATCCTTTTGTATTGATTAATTAATTTATCAATTGTTTCATCAATGAAGTGATATTTAGAGTATTTTAAGGCTCTTTTCTCCATTTTTCCTTTTTGTTTTAACACTTTTTTTGTTTTTTGTTTTAGGTCTTGTATGTTGTTTGGTTGGTATCTGTATCCGTTTATTCCATTTTTTATTGTTTCTTTTAGTGCTTTTTTATTTGCTCCTACAACGGGTGTTCCACATGCATTTGCTTCAAGAGCAACTAGTCCTTGTGTTTCAGCGATGGAAGGAAAAATAAAAGCGTCAAGTGATGAATAGAAGTTGGGTAGTTTTTCTCTTTTTAGAAAACCTAAGAAATCTATGTTGTCTAGGTCTTCTCCTTTTTTTTGTAATCTTTGGTGGTAGGGACCATTACCTGCTATTAAAACTTGAGTGTTGTTTAGTTCTTTTGAAAGATTTATTAGGTCTTTAAGATTTTTTTCTTTACTATGTCTTCCAGAATAACCAATTAAGTATTTTGAATCGTATTTTTCTTTAAAAATTTTTTCACAAGGTCTAAATAACTCATTATTAACTCCATTTTTTAATACAAACACATCATTGATTTTTTTTTGTTCTAATTCCTCGCTAATGAACTCTGAAGGCGTAAAAACTGCTTTACATGAGTTCAAAAATTTTTTCTCCCAAAAACGATATAGCTTTATTAAAATATTTTCAAATACAGAGCTACCAGGCAAATAATCTATATAATGTTCTGGAGGAGTATGATAACTACATACCCGTGGAATTGAAAGTTTTTTTGAATAATAACCACCTAAAATACCAAGAGAAAAGGGTGTGTGGGTGTGTATAATGTCTACATCAGATAACTCCTTTTTAAGGCTTGCTGGTAAACCTATTCTATATCCATCATAAAAAGGCAAAGGAATTGATTTGACTTCTACTTCATTTCTTTTAGAATCATAAGTAGAAGAGGGAAAAAACACAATTACTTCATTCCCTCTTTTTTCTAACCTATCCTTCCATAAGGAAATTGTATAAGTCACTCCATTTATTTGTGGGAAATAAGTGTCACTAAACATTGCGATTTTCATAGTAAGCCCTCATAAATCTTTTTTAGTTTTTCGCCAATTTTATCCAATGAATGTTCTTCAGCAGTTTCTTGAGCGTTTTCAGATAATTCATGTTTCATTTCTGAATTATTTAGTAATTTTGATAGGTAATTAACGAATTGGGTTTTATTAGAACCTTTTAAACAATCTTTTCTATGTTTTAAATAATTAAAAGCAGGTATATCATTGATAACAATAGGGTTTCCACAAGAAGCAGCTTCAAGGACAACTATTCCTTGATTCTCATTTCTTGATGGAAAGAAAAAGATATCTCCAGCGGAATAAGCTCGAATGATGTTTTCAACTTTTCCTGTGAAAATAACATTGCTAGGGGAAGAGTTAATAGCCTTTTTTGTTTCTTTCTTTAGAAGTTTATCATACTGAGGACCAAACCAAACAAACGGGTGATCAGGGAATTCTTTAGCTACTTCAATAAATGTCTTGACGCCTTTTCTTTGAAAAACACTTCCAACTGCGAAAATGACTTCGTTTTTTAGATTTAATTTTTTCCTAAATCGTTTTCTTAGTTTTTTACTTGGTTTAAACTTATCAGTATCTATTCCATTAGAAACAACTTTTGGTTCCTTTTTTAGGCCATACTGTTTTAATCTTTTTTTTGTATACTTTGAAGGACAAATCAAGGTATCTCCTTGGTCATAAAAATATTTCAAATATTTCTTTAGTGGCTTAGATAATTTATTACTGAATTTAAAACTTCCTTTAAAATCTTCAGCTGTGGTATGAGCATGTAAAACTACTTTTTTACTATTTAAATTACATTTTTTTATGTAATAAAGAGAACAAGGCCCTATTGTATTGGTATGGAATATATCAAAATGTTTCCTAGGGTTTTTCGTAGTTTCAACTCCTAGTTTTTGTAGCGCTTTCCTCTGGTTTCTAACTGCTGTTCCAATACCACTCATATCAAAGATATTTTCTAGCTCTAAATAATTACAGACCTTCAAACAATCACCTATTTATGTTATTATTGAGTTAATTATATTGGATTATTATATTGGATTAATAAGGAAAAATTTATATTCTAAATAACAACTGTACAATATTCAAGTTTATGATTATTAATTTTTATTTCACGTAATTCAAATAAAATAAATGAATTAACAAAGACAACAAATAAAGTCTATTAGCTAAATTATTTCTTTATTGAGAATCTATTATTTAAAAATTATATATATGTCTAAGAAAAAAAGACCAAATTAAGAGGTAAATCTATGAAAAAAACTCGGAAATATCTAATAATATCATTGACAATTAGTTTAATTACAGTTGGAATAATCCTTTTCTATACATTTAAGCAAGGACTGTTCTCTGAGATACAGGAGATTAAAACTGAATTCTTTTTAATTGCACTTTTTGCACATTTTTTAAGCTGGGTTGTTTGGGGTTTTCGTGTAGATTTATTATCAAATATGACTTCTATTAAACTAAAATATAAAAGGAGTCTCGAAATAGTTCTTTCAAGTATGTTTGCAGCATCTTTAACCCCTTCATATGCAGGTGGAGAACCAGTAAGGATTTATTTACTTGGCAAAGAAGAGGGAGGGAATCCAGGTGTAGCTAGTGCAGTGATTTTCGGAGAAAGAACATTGGATTTTCTTTTTTTGGTATTAGCAATGAGTTTTAGTTTATTTATGATAGGAGATATCTTTCTTTCAAAAGAATCTTTTGTTATTTTAGCTATATCTATTCCATCACCTGAAGCAGATAAAATAAAAAGACTAGTCAGTTTTTTTGAGAAACCAATCAGGAAAATTAAGCCAAACTTATCTGATAAAGTTTATGAAGAAATAGATAATTTCAATCAAAGCCTCTGGATGTTCTTAAGAGGAGGAAAAAAAATATTATTTCTTGGATTTATATCAACAGCTATATTTTGGTTCTTGGAATTCAGTGTACCTTATTTCTTGATAGTTGGATTAGGATATAACGTCCCTTATTCCATAGCATTTGCTGGTTATGCAGTAGTTATGATTTCTATAATGATACCAGTGTCTCCAGGTGGAACAGGCGTAGCTGAAACTGTATTTTATTTTGTATATAATTCTTTAATAGAAGGATTTGCCGGGGTCGGTGTCTTAGTTTTATTGTGGAGATTTATAACTTATTACTTAAATCTTGGGATTGGTGGGTTCATTAGTAGTAAAATACTGCATGATCTTTCGACAATAGAAAAAGAAATCTGAATTAAAATTTGTGGGATATTCCTCTAATTTCCTCTAAATTATCTAAGTTTTTTTCTTCGAGGTACTGTATTAAATTTCTTTCTATTTTTTTAAATAACTTCAAATCATTTTTTAAAGCTGTTCCAATTTGAACGGCTTTTGCACCTGCCATAATCATTTCAACAACGTCTTCAAAGTTTGAAACTCCTCCAACACCTATAATAGGGATATCTGATTCATTTGAAGCTTCATATATTTGTTCAACAGCTATAGGATGAATTGCTTTACCAGAATATCCACCTGTTTTGTTGCCTAAAATAGGTCTACCACTTTCTATATCAATTGCCATAGCTTTTAAAGTGTTTATTAAAACAAGAGCATCTGCTCCAGATGATTCAGCGATTTTTACTGATTTTTGGATATTGCTTTGGCTTGGAGATAGTTTTACCCAAAGAGGTTTACTTGAATTAGAAGAGACTTCTTTAACGAATGATTCAATTAATTCATTATCAGATGAAATTATTTTGTCATCAATATTTGGACAACTTAGGTTTAATTCAAAAGCATCAACATATTTCTCTAAATTCATAACTAATTTTTTCGCTTTTTGAGGTGTTTCACCAAAAATACTGCATATAATTGGTTTTTTTTCTTTTTTAAGTTTTTTTAATTCGTTTTTATAATAATTAACACCTGGATTAGGTAAACCCATGGAGTTTATTACACCACAATCTGTTTCAATTAATACAGGGCCCTTATTTCCACTTTTAGGCTCTAAACTAATTGATTTAGTTACTAAGGCACCTGCACCGGACTTTCCGAGTCTTTTTAAAGATGAAGCAGTTGTTCCTAAAACACCTGCAGCAACCATAAGTGGGTTATTTAATTCCAAATTATTTATTTCAGTTCTTACTGACATTTTCTAATCTATACTTCTCAATCATTAATTAAGGTTTTTTAGTAACACGATGAAATATCATTAAGATGAAGTATTTAATTAAAACTTGGTTTGGCTTATTCATCATCAATGACTCTATGGAAATAATAGAAAAATCTCTTTATCCTAAAGATGTTGATAAACTAATTGAGAAAAATTTGAGACAAGAAAAAGAAGTTATGGAACTCAAAGACCAAATGGAAAATTTAAAGGATCCTTCAGAAGAAATAGAAAAAAAATTCAAAAAAACCTATTGGGGGATGCACTCTGAAAATTATAAGGATATAATGAATGAATTTTTTTTTGAATACACTAATCAAAAAATCCAAGAAGGGTTCCGTGAGAAAGGGGAAATCATAATAAGATCAATTAACTTACTAAATGACTTGAATAAGTCAATTGGTGTTTTGGAAGAAAGTATAAAAGATTTTTCTACTTTTATATCAAATGAAAGTGATTTAAAAGATTTAAATCAATTATATTTAGATAAAGATTATTTGAATGAAAGAGAGAAATCAGATAGGGAATTAATTGAATCATTTGAGAAATTAATAAGTTCAAGAGAACGGTTAAAGGAATTAATAAAAAATGAAATGAGAGATTTTGCTCCAAATATTTCTGAGATATCAGGAGAAGTGTTAGGAGCAAAATTGATTTCATTAGCTGGAGGACTGGATAAATTAGCAAAAAAACCGTCAGGAACAATCCAGGTACTTGGTGCAGAAAAAGCTCTATTTAGGCATTTGAGAAATGGATCAGATCCACCTAAGCACGGTGTAATTTTTGAGCACCCATTTGTTAGAAATACACACTGGAAAAAAAGAGGGAAGGTTGCAAGAACTTTAGCTTCGAAAATCGCAATAGCTTCTAGAATAGATTATTTTACAAAAAAAGAAAAATCTGAATCCTTAAAAAAAGAATTAAAAAAACGAGTTAAAGAGGTGAGGCAAAATTAAGAGATTAATAAGTAAAAAAAACAAATTATTTACCAGAAATTTAGAGCCAGGTAAAGAAATATATGGAGAAAAATTAGTGGATATAAATGGCCAAGAATACCGTTTATGGTCTAAAAATAAAAGTAAATTAAGTAATTTAATTTCTCAAGGCCATAATCTAAGATTTAGAGATGGAGACAATATCTTATATCTTGGAGCTTCTTCTGGAACAACAGCATCCCATATCTCTGACTTGTTGCCTGAAAGCAATATTTATTGTGTTGACTTTTCTGAAAAATCACTTAAAAAATTTATTTCAAGATGCCAAGGAAGGAATAATCTCTATCCAATACTTGCTGACGCCAATAATCCCAAGAATTATAGAAATTTTGTAGATTTGGTTGATTTTTTGTATCAAGATATAACCCAAAGAAATCAGGTGCAAATATTTGAGAAAAATGCTGATCGTTTTTTGAAGAAAAAGAAATTAGGTATCTTAATCTTGAAAGCAAAGAGTATTGATGTAAATAAGAGTCCTGAAGAAATTTTTTCTAGACAAAAAAGCCAAATAGATAAATTTAAGATTCTTGAAGAATATAGATTAGATCCTACTCATAGTGAACATCTTGCTCTTGTTATGAAATATGTTGGGTAAGTTTTATATTAGATAAAATTTTTTTTATTGTCACTGTGTAACAAGTTAACATATGAGGTGAGAACCAATTAGAAAAATAACTAGAAGAGAAGTACTAAAATATATCGGAGCTGGTGCAGCTATGACCGCTGTACCTATTACAGGGTGTTTAGGACAAGAAAATATTAAATTAGGAGCTATATTACCTGAATCAGGTAATTTAAAAGATTTTGGTCCTCCAATGTTAAATGGGGTTAAATTAGCTGCAAAAAGAGTTAACGAAAATGGAGGAGTTTTAGGTAAAGAAGTAAAAATAATTTCAGAGGACTCCCAAACAAGCTCTCAAGCAGCAAACTCAGCTCTACAGAAACTAATTAATGTCAATGGAGTACCAGCCTTCGTTGGAGCAGCTGGCAGTGGGGTTTCTAAATCGATAGTAGAAACAGCAATCTCAAATGAAGTTGTTGAAATATCTCCTTCGAACACATCTCCTTATTTCTCCGATCTTGAAGATGATGGTTATTATTGGCGAACCTGCGCTTCCGATGAATTACAGGCAGCAGCAATGGCAAAATATGCCAGAGAAGAAAAGCAATATGAAACAGCCAGCACCTTATACATAAATAATTCATATGGACAAGGATTTGCTTCACAATTCGAGAAATGGTTTTCAGAAAAATTAGGTGGAGAAATTCTAAGTGAAGTCGGTTATTCGGGTGATGCATCATCTTATTCCTCAGAAATCAATTCGATTAGCGAAGACAACCCAGACTTAGTGGTTGTAGTGGGATACCCAGAAGAAGGTTCGATAATATTATCGGAGGCCTATCAAAACGGTTTGTTGGATAGTTCAAATTGGTTACTTTCTGAAGGATTGAGGTCCGAGAATTTGGCTGAACAAGTGGGGGAAGCAGATGGAGAATACATAATAGAAGGTATACAAGGAACAACACCTGATCCAAGAGCAGCAAAAGATGCATATAATGCTTTTGCGGATGCATACCAAGAAGAATATGGTGGAAAACCTTCTACCTTTGTTCCACACTCATATGACGCTGCTTCATTGTTAATGTTGGCTATCGAAAAATCAGGTGAAGCTAAGGGCCCAGCAATCAAAAATAACCTAATGGAAGTAGCTAATCCTCCAGGAACTGAAGTATATGACCCGGTTGAGGGATTAGAACTAATAAGGAACGGAGAACAAGTTAATTTCTATGGTGCAGGCGGAATGAAGGACTTTAATGATGCTGGAGACGTTACTTCAACCTTTGCGCTTTGGTCAATAAATGCTGAGGGAAGTGTAGAATTAGGTAATACAATTCGAATACCAGAGGAATTAAGACCAGATTAATTAACAACTTATTTCTTACTTTTTATTTTATTTCTCTAAAAAACTGAATGCTGAAGTTCTTAAAGTTCTTAAAAAAGTCCATTAACCTCCTAAGTAGAGTTTTTCGACTTCTTTATTGCCTAATAGTTCTTCTCCAGTTCCTTCTATTCGGTTTTCACCCATTTCGAGTACGTATCCTCTGTCGCATATGTTCAATATTTTTCTTGCGTTTTGTTCAACTACAAGTATGGATGTACCTGCTTTATTTATCTCCTTTATTTTTTTGAATACCTCAGAAACTAGGTTTGGGGATAAACCGGCTGAAGGTTCATCTAATAGGATTACATCTGGATCTAAAACTAGTGCTCTGCCCATTGCAACCATTTGTTGTTGTCCTCCGCTTAATTTACCGGCTTTAACGCTAAATTTTTCTTCTAAGTCAGGAAATATTTTTAAGACTTCATTTTTTCCTTTTTCAAATCGGTCTTCATCGATATATGCTCCCATTTCAAGATTTTCTTCAACATTTAGTGAGGGAAATATGTTCTGTGTTTGTGGAACATACCCCATTCCTTTTTTGACTATCTCATTTGGCTTTAAATCTGAGATATCTTCATTTTCAAATATTACAGCACCTTCTCGTGCTTTTAATATACCGAAAATTGTTTTTAATAAAGTTGACTTTCCTGCACCATTTGGGCCAATTATTGAAACTATTTCTCCATCATTTAGTTCAATTGAGGCACCATGAAGTATGTTAAGATCAGTATAACCTGAAACAATATTCTTTGCTTCTAATATTTTATTCATCATGAACAACTCCTAAGTATGCATCAAGAACTCTTTCATTGTTTTTAATTTCTTCAGGTTCTCCATCTGCTATGACTTCACCATTTGCCATCACTATAATTCTGTCACATACTTTCATTACTAAAGGAATATCGTGTTCTATTAAAAGAAAAGATATATCGTGGTCATCTCTGAGATGTTCTATGTAATCAATTAATTTATTTGATAATGTTGGATTAACACCTGCAAATGCTTCATCAAGTAAAACCATTTTGGGGTCAGTCATTAGTGCTCTAGCAAGTTCCAGTAATTTTTTTTGACCTCCTGAGAGTGAGCCAGCATAATCATCTTTTTTTTCTTTGAGATCAAAGAACTCCAATATGTCGTGGGCTTTTTCTTTGCTTTTTTGTTCTTCTTCCCTTACTTTCCATGGTTTTAAGAGGGACCAAATAACACTTTCTCCTGATTGTTCCTTTGGAGCTAACATCAAGTTCTCCATGACCTTCATTTTATTTAAAGAACGAGTTATTTGAAATGTCCTTGATAAGCCTTTTCTAGTAATTTCATATGGTTTTTTTCCTGTTATTTCGTTTCCTTCAAATTTAATTGATCCATGATCCGGTGAATAGAATCCAGTTATTGTGTTAAATAAGGTTGTTTTTCCCGCTCCATTTGGACCTATCAATCCAGTTATTTTTCCTTTTGAAACATCAAATGAAACACCATTTAGTGCTCTTATTCCATCAAAAGACTTTTTTATATCTTTAACTGATAACATAGATTCCATATTGATCCCCTTTATCTAAATATCCAGTTTTAATTCTTCTTTATTTCCTAAGATTCCCTGTGGCCTAAATAACATTAGACCAATTAGCAGTATTCCGATAATAATCATTCTCAATGAACCTACTTTCACATCACCAAGTGGTAAGAACCTCGTTGTTTCGAAGAATACAACAAATATCAATGCTCCAATAATTGTTCCTTTATTGTCTCCGCTTCCACCTAAAACAACCATTATCCATGCGTAAAATGTTATTAATGGCTTATAATTAGCAGGGAGAACTACAAATATATTAAAAGCCTGTAAAATCCCTGCTAAACCAGCTATTCCGGACCCAATTGCAAGAGATTGTATCTTGTATTTATAAGTATTTTTTCCAAGTGCTTTAGATACTTTTTCATCTTCTCTTATAGATTTAAGAACTCTTCCCCATGGAGAATTTATTAATTTTTCAATAAAGAGATAAACAAGTATGACTAATGTTATAACTATTATTAAGAAAATTAATTGGTTATATTGTGTAAGTGATGCTGGTATGAAATTTATGAATGTTTTGAAACCAGATAACCCTGATGCTCCTCCAGTTAACCAGCCTTCATTTTTATAAAAATATCTTATTATTTCTGAAAAGGCAATAGTAACGATTGCTAAGTAATCTCCACGAAGTCTGAGGGTGGGGAGCCCAACTAAGACTCCTGCCAAAGTAGCTAAAGTTATACCAGCTATAATAGATATAAATAAATTAATTCCATTCAAATTAAGGATGGCCATTGTATAGGCTCCAATACCCATGAAAGCTACATGACCAAAATTTAATATACCAGTAAAACCCCATTCAAGGTTTAATCCTAAGGCAAACAATCCATATATCCCAAACAATATCGCTATGTAAATTAAGTAATTAATTAAATCAGGCAATATTATTCACCTCCAAATATCCCTTCGGGTTTAATGAGCAAGACAAGGATTAATACAAAGAAACTTACGGCGATTTTGTAATTGGATGGAATAAATGCAACACTCATTTCTTGAGTAAGTCCTATTATTAATCCTCCAACCATTGCCCCATACACATTACCTATTCCACCTAAGATTACTGCAGCAAAAATCGGTAAAAGCAAAATCCAACCCATATCAGGCCTAAAAGTCGTTATTAATCCATAAAGAATTCCTCCTGTTGCTGCATAAGTTCCACCTAAGAACCAAG
>CAYPLQ010000044.1:0-4163 GCA_964411605.1 uncultured archaeon
AAACGAAATATTAAGAAGAAACCTATAGGAACAAAATGAAGGTAACCAAAACCATTGAATCAAGGGCTGTGAACTTAACTAAAAAGAAACAAAACCAACTTAAAACAGAGTACGAGAACCTACAGAAGTATCTACATAATCAAAGAGAAGACTTAGAAATTTATTCAGCTAAAAAACAACAAGCTAAAAGATACTATGATTTAGATAAAATTAAGGAAGATAAAGAATACTATGACCTAGCCTCTGCATAATTCAAGCTAAATAAGCGGATGGGAACCCACGAATTGGCTGGAAACCTCTTGACCTCCTAGGCCAAAGGAAGGATGTCACTCAGCTTCTCTTTAACGACATCATTGATTTCAATGCCTCTTTCTTTAGCAAATAACAAAGCAGCAACTTCTATATCGACTAATTTATTAAGTTCATCTTGGATATTATTTGAACTAGAAATTATCTCTTGTCTAGTCAAATCTTCTTTAGCCTGAATTTTTTTAATAATTTTTTCTAAAATAGAATTATCTTTATTTTTTATTTTTTTCAAGAAATTTTTACTTGGTTCAAAAGAAATTGAAGCATCTATTTTTTCTATCGAAAAATTGGGTGATAAAGTTCCTTCTTTATCTTTAATTAAGTTATCGGACTTAGCAACTTCAACAATGTCCTGAGCCTCGTCCAAAGAGAACCAATTTAAGTCTAGAGCCAGAGAAAAAATATAGGATTTCTCACTTATCTCTTCCTGATTTTTCCTCTTAAAAGGAATTGAAATAATTTTTTTTAATTCTTCATTTTTTTCCATAATTACTCACCAATATAGCTCTCACCACTAGGATCTTCTAATTTAATAATTAATTCCTTATCTCCTTTCTTTACTTTATCAATATAGTTTAAAATCTCTTTTTTTCTCTCACTATCTTCTGTAAAAGATAAGGCTTTTTCTAATCTATTTAATAAACCTTCTACATTAGAAATAAATGGCTTTGTATTCTTTGTTGGTTCCATCTCAATACCTAACTCTGAAAAAAGAATTTTACAGGACGAAGATCTATGAACCCTAGTGTTTAAATCCTCTTTTTTTGAAACCTCAAAAACCTCTTCATCACCAGTGGATTCCATTGAAAATCACCCTTACTCTGAAATTTTTTCTTAAATTAAGTAAGAACTAAATGTTTATCTAAAGTCCCCTCCCCCAATCTTTTTTCTATTTACTTTAACTCTTGATGGAGTTGCAATTATTTGTCTATTGCCTAAACCAGCTACGTCACCACCGACATCTGCAGTTGCTCGTTTAATTTCATTTATAATTCTATCTTTCAAGACATCTTCGTCCTTTATAGCGGAAATATTCATAACAACAATGTTACCATCATATATTTCTTCTTTAACTCTGGTTGCATCATCGATTTCTCTTATTTCAGCTACTTTAACGAACATATCCGCTTGTTTTTTTTCTCTCTCTTCTTTAACTTCTTTACCTAAATCTAAATAGTTTTCAAACCCTTCAAGGTTTTTTTTATCCCCAAAAACTTTTTTAAAAAATCCCTGACTCATAATCTCACCTATTTTCATTAAACTATACGAAGACATCTATCTAAACTTTTTGGTTATCCTTAATGAAAAAATCTATGTAACTTAATTAACATCATTTATTTTAAAAGAGATATAAGTTACTAAAAAATGAAAGAAAAAGTTCTCAAAGAAATAATAAAAGATGTTGAAAGATTAAAAGAAAGAAACAGGCAAGGTTGGGAAGTTAGAGGATTACCTAGTGAAAGTATAGCAGAACATTTGTATGGAACCTGTTTTTTCACCTTATTGCTGACTGAATTAATTAAAGAAGACATAGATACTGAAAAAGCTTTAAAATATGCAATTGTTCATGATTTTTCAGAAGCAAAAATTTCTGATTTGGATAAATTAGCACAAAAATACCTAAATAAAGAGAAAGCTGAGGAAATAATTATAGGAGAAACGAATAACTTTTTATCTGAATTATTGCATGGATTCAAATCCAATAACATAGAATCTAAAGTTGTAAAGGATGCAGATAAATTAGATATGGTTTCTAGAGCAATTAAATTAAAAAAATTAGGTTATTCAGAAGATGTTTTAGATGAATTCACAAAAAATAATGACTTTAATTTCGAAGAATCTAAGGAAATAAATAAATTACTTGAGTCTTATTAAGTTTCTTCTACCACTTTGTATTTTCTTAATTTTGTTTTTCTCTTTTAAATCACTTAATAAATTAGAAATTTTAGATTTAGAGAAATCTGTTTTTTCGACAATTTCACTTTGGAACATTTCACCATCTTTTTCTTTTATTAAATCAAGTATTTTTACTTCATCTCTCTTTAAATCACTTTTTTCCATATCATCTTTCCTTTTACTTCTCTTCTTATTATAAAAATACCAAAAGCCAATTACTGAAACTATGCTTAAAGAAACTAAAAAAACAAACATCATTTCTAAGTTATTATCATCAGGAGAAGGGCCCTGATCACCGTTTCTTTCATGAATTAATTTAATTAAAGGTTCCCCCTCTTCGAAATTCCTTGGACCATTCCAAATTAATTTATTTTTTTGTTTCTCATCACCTTCAGGATTAACGGAACTAAGAGAATAATTTTGAGGCAAAGTAACTCCAAAACTACTATTCCTCTCCAGAGTTAGTCCTCCTACAAAGACATCACCTACTATTAATTTATTTTCCAGCGTTTTTGAAAAATTTATCCAAGTAAATTTGTACTTAACCACTCCAAATGTATCAGTAATTGATTTAAATTTATCAATTTCTATTTGAAAACCTGTTACTTTCATTTCACGGTTCGTTTGTTCCTCAGCTTCTTTAACTATGGATTTTGTGTCGTTAATAAAGATTTTTTTATTTTTTTCATAAGAAAAATTATTCATAAACTCATTAAATTCATTAATTTCTTCTTGATTACTTAAAGTAACTTGATTCTCAATTATCCATCTGGCAGATCCATTATTATTTATTTTTATTTCATAATCTGTTCTGAAATCAAATTCTTGTCCCTTAACTGGAACAGTAGAAACTAAAAACCCAGTAAACAAAAATAAAAATAAAATCAAGGGAATTAATTTGTTTTTATTCATTTTATCATTTTAATTGAATCTGATTTTAAGTTTGATTCATGTATCAGGAATTTTTCTTTTTTAGTTGGATAAGAATTTTTCCTTTTATGAAGAGATTCATTTTAGATATTTTTTTTAGATTCTTATCTAAAAATTCTGACTAGATATAATAAAAATTTATCGATGAATACATAAGTAAAAGAAGAATAAATTCTCTAAAAAACCCTTAAAGTGATAAAAATTTCTAAACAATCGAAATCTATAACTTAACCAATATAAAATAAATAAATTAGATATAAACAAATTCAAAACCAATTAAGAAGAGGATTTTCTGATGAAAATCGCTAAATCCTCTGTTGGAAGTTTCCTGTCTCAGATAGGTGTGACAGCCATAGGTTTTTTAGGAACCATCTTTGCAGCTAGGGTGATAGGTTCAGGTGGCTTAGGGATTTTTTTTCTTTTTTTAGCGGTTGTATCTGTTTTTTCCTTATTCACAAGGTTTGGACTAAGTTTGGCAACCGTTAAAAGAATAAGTGAAGGAGAAAAACAAGGTGAATTATTAACAGCTTCTTTTTTAATAAGTTTTATTTTATTTCTTATTGTTTCATTATTTTTGGTTCTGTTAAAACAACAGATGATTAATTTTTTAGGGAATAAAGTTGTTTATTATTTTCTATTCCCTTCCATATTTGCATTAACTGTTTATGGTGGCATTAACTCTGGTTTATTTGGTGAGGGAAAAATTACTAAAGCTAGTTCTATGAATCTTTTTAAAGAGTTTATTAAAGTACTTATTTGGGTTATTTTGTTGAGTTTAGGTTTAAAAATAATTGGTCTTATAGCTGGATATCTAATAGGCATAGTTTTTTCAATAATACTTGGGGCAGGACTTCTTTCAATTAAACTAAAAAAACCTTCTATAAATGAATTTAAAAACCTTTTCTCTTACCTTAAATACAGTTGGTTAGGTTCACTAAGAGGAGGTGTTTGGTCTTGGAGCGATACCCTCATATTGGGGTTTTTTGTGGCCTCAAATAAAATTGGCGTATATCAAGTATGTTGGAGTA
>CAYPLQ010000044.1:4173-8557 GCA_964411605.1 uncultured archaeon
TTATTTTGGGGCTTTGGCAATTGGAAACGCTCTTTTCCCTAATATAAGTAAATTAAACACTCAAGGCGATCTAAATCAAATAAAAAATATTTTAGAAGAATCGTTAATATATGTAGGATTGTTAGCAATTCCTGGTGTTTTCGGAAGTATAATCCTAGGAAAAGAAGTGTTAAGTATATATGGTGAAGAATTCATATTTGGGTATATTGTTTTAATAATTTTATCATCTGCTAGACTCTTACATAGTTTTGAAACAAGTTTTAATAAAATAATAAGTGGATTAAATAGACCAGATCTATTATTTAGAATAGATTCTATTACATTGATTGTTAATTTAACAGGAAACATTTTGCTGGTAAAATATTTTAATTGGATAGGAGCTGCAGTTGCTACTACAATATCAATTTTTATAGGACTTATTTTTGTTTTAAGATATAGTAAAAAATTAATAACGATTAAAATTCCTATTAAGGAAATATTCAAAGAAATTTTATCTGCAATAATAATGTCAATAGCTATATATCCTTTAAGCCAATCTTTTGTGCCATTAGATTTTATTGAAACAATAATTTTTGTAGTTATTGGAGCTTTAATTTATTTTATTACTATATTATCTTTAAGTAAGAGAATAAGAAATAAAATAACTAATCTAATCAAGGAATTACAAAAAACAACTGAATCAAGTTAAGAAATAATTAAAAAATGAAAATAAGAACTAAGTCAAACTCTTCACTTCACCACACTATTTCTAATTTGAGTATCAAATCTAAGTTGATTTATGTGACCAAAAAGTTTTAGGATCAACGATACAGTGAAACTTATGGAATTATTATCCAAAGAGTCCAAAAATATTTCTTCAAAAGAACTGGGTGTTAAAAAAATGGGTAGTGTAAAAGACTTAGAGGTAATAAAAAAACCACAAGAAAATAAAAAAGGAATAGCTCGTTTTCATTTTTCAGATAGATATTCTGTTTTTGATTGGGGAGAAATGCCTGATCACATAGAAAATAAAGGAAAATCATTGTGTCTCATGGGTGCATATTTTTTTGAAAAACTGGAAGAAAAGGGAATCAAAACACATTATAGGGGTGTTGTAAATCAAAACAACGAAGTTGTTTCTTTGAGTAATTTAAAAGAACCAACTGATGTTATGGAAATAGATTTGATTAAGGTGATTGAACCAGCCTTTGAGGGAAATAAATACGATTATTCTATTTTCGATGAATTAAAGAAAAACGACCAAGGCAATTTCTTAATTCCGTTGGAAATTATTTATCGAAATGGATTACCTGAAGGTTCAAGCGTCTTTAGGAGATTAAAACAAGGTAAAATGTCTTTAGAGGATTTTGGATTAGAAAAAGAACCTGAACCGGGAGAAGAACTGGAAGAACCTATATATGATGTTTCAACTAAATTAGAGGAAAAAGATCGTTACATTACTTGGAAAAAGGCGAAAGAAATTGCTTCCTTAGACGATGAAGAAATAAATCAAATAAAAAATATATTAGAAATTGCTAACGAAACAATTAGTGAAGAGGTAGAAAAAGTAGGTTTAAGCAACAAGGACGGTAAAATTGAACTGGGTTTTGATGAAGATCGTAGTATGATGATAGTTGATGTCATGGGAACACTAGATGAATGCAGATTCACATATGATGGTGTCCAAATAAGTAAAGAAATAGCTAGGAAATATTATAAAAAAAGTGAATGGCATGAAGAAGTTAAAAAAGCTAAAAAACAAGCTAAAAAAGATAACTCTAATAAATGGAAAAAATATTGTTCCTTAGAACCAAAAAAGATGGATGATAGAATAAAAAAGATTTTATCTCATTTATATATGTCAACAGCTAACGAAGTATTAGACAAAAAATATTTTACATCTCCTCCACTTAAAGAAGTTGTTGAAAAATATGAATCTATTAGGAGAGAATTATAATGATTGAAAGAAAGGAAATAGAATCAATAATTGAAGAATATAATAATCAAGACATTACTATAGGAGTTTTAGGATCTCATTCTGCTCTAGAAATTGGTCATGGGGCAAAACAAGAAGGATATGAAACTGTTGTTATATGTGAAAAAGGACGTGAAAAAACCTATACTGATCACTATGAAAACTTATTTGATCATTATCTAGTATTAGATGATTTTAAAGATATGGTTAAAGAAAAAAACCAGAAAAAATTAAGAGATCTAAATACACTCTTCGTTCCAAACCGATCTTTTTCTGTTTATGTAGGATATGATAATATAGAAGAAAACCTCAAAGTACCGTTGTTAGGTAGCAGAAAATTATTAAGAACAGAAGAACGGGATTTAGAAAAAAATCAATATTTTTTACTTGATCAAGCTAATATAACTAAACCTAAAATATTTGATGATCCACAGAACATAGATAGGCCTGTTATTGTCAAAGTAGAAGAAAAAGAAAGAGGAATTGAGAGAGCTTTCTTTTATGCTTCTTCATATGAAGAGTATAAGAAAAGGGCAAAGAAAAGAATCGAAGACGGAATAATAAGCGAAAAAGACCTAAAAAAAGCTACGATAGAAGAATATGTTTTAGGAGCCAAATTTAACGCAAATTACTTCTGGTCTCCAGTAAGCGAAGAAATTGATTTATTAGGGTTTGATAGAAGAATTCAAACGGATTTAGATGGTGTTTTGGATTTACCAGCAGATGAACAACTTGAAATAGGTACAAAACCACAAAATGTCGAAATTGGTCATAAAGGAGCTACTATGAGAGAATCACAGCTTCAAATGATTTTTGAATCTGGAGAGAAGTTTGTGGAAGCAGCTAATCAAGAATTTCCACCAGGAATGATAGGTTTATTTGCACTTCAAGGAGCTATTTCAAAGGATTTAGATTTCTATGTCTTTGATGTTAGTCCAAGAATCCCTGGTTGTCCCTGTGTCGAACCAACATCTCCATATATGAAATATAAGTACATGAAAGAAGTGGGGCCGGGGAGAAGAGTTGCAATGGAGATTGATGAAGCTAAGGACAAGGATGAAATTAACAAAATTGTTACTTAAAAATGATTGAAGAATCTTATATAGATGAAGTTTTAGAGAACTACAATACAAAAGAACTCACAATAGGAACAATAGGATCTCATTCAGCTCTAAACATTTTAAAAGGAGCTGAGGAATTAAATCTTAATACAATATGTATTTGTTCTGAAGATTCAGAGATCACATATGATTTATTTGATGTGGGAGATGAAGTAATAACTGTTAATTCATATGGAAAAAAACACGATATTGATACCTCATGGATCTTTCAACGCTTATTTAGGAAATAAAGTTTTGGATATACCTATACCTATATTTGGTAATAGAGAACTTCTTATGTGGGAAACAAGTAGAGAAAAACAAAGAGAATGGCTAACAGATGCTGGTATAAAGATGCCTAAGACCTACGAAGATCCTTCGAAGATTGATGGACCTGTTATTGTGAAGTTTCCAGGAGCTAAGGGTGGTAGAGGATATTTCTTGGTTAATTCAGAAAAAAGCTTCTATGAAAAAGCACAAAAAATGATAGATCGGGGTCATCTAGAAGAAAATGAAATTGATGAAGTACATATACAAGAATATGTTGTTGGAGTTAATGCTTATCCCCATTTTTTTAATTCAAAAGTAAGAGGAGAAGTAGAACTTTTGGGTCTAGATAGGAGATATGAGTCAACAGTAGACAGTATTGGGAAAATACCAGCGAAAGAACAATTAGATATAGGGATTGACCCAACTTATACTGTGGTAGGAAATATTCCTGTAACAGCAAGGGAATCTCTTTTATCTGAAATCATAAGGATGGGTAAAAAAGTCGTAAAAAAATCAAAAGAAATAAGTGATAAAGGATTATTTGGTCCTTTTTGCCTTGAAACAGTTTTTACGGAAGATCTAGATATCTATACCTTTGAAATATCAGCTAGGATAGTGGCAGGAACAAATGTAGGAATACCAAATTCAAGTTATTCATACATAAAACATGGAGAAAAGATGTTTGCTGGAAAAAGAATTGCAAAAGAAATTAAAGAAGCTGCTAATGAAGATGAATTAAGTAATATTTTGTCTTAATCGCTAATTGTTTCCCATAAATCATCTCTTATATGATGAATGTTTTTTGCTACCTTACCTTTTTCTAATTCAGTTACTTCTTCTGCTTCAATTAACATTTTAACAACAGCTAATGATTTACCATGTTCTTCTTCCTTGACTATTGCTAATTCATTTTTCGTTAATTCTTTATCAATGTCAACAATGCCAGGAGCCATAATATCTGCTCCATTCACAACGTGTGGCACAGCTCCTTGATCAACAATTATAGTTTTTTTCCCTAAATTGAATTCTAGAGCACCTAATACATTTGGGAAAAATTGTT
>CAYPLQ010000044.1:8567-10776 GCA_964411605.1 uncultured archaeon
GCCATTTACCAAAATGAATTCATTTTCTTTTATTTGTCCCTGTTCTAGTTTTTTATTTCTTAAGAAGTCTTTTTCAAATTTCTTCCTCATTTGATCTCTGATTTCTTTAGCTTTGTCATCTCTTAAGTGATGTCTATTTTTTATTTCCATGTATTTCACCAATGCCTATAAAGAAATGATAATTTAGAACCAAAAAATTATTCTTAAATTATAAAAAATCTGTATAAATGAATCAATTTATCTTAAAGTTAGCTAGGATACTTTCCCGTGACATCCTCACCTACCAAACATAAAGTTTGGAAGGTGCTTCCGGCCGACTTCAGGGGTTACCACCTACCTCGGCAACTTGTCTCTCCAATAGAGGAGTATCCAGAGGTTGCTTCAACGGTAGTGGCTTCGGGCCATGCCACATGACCCCCAGCATCAGAAGAGGTTTTTATAAACTTTCCGATGCCCCGCTTAGCTATGTTATATGCTCCGTTCTTATCTCTGTCAACCTCAAGGCCACAATTACTGCATCTGAATCTGCCTCGGTGTTTGTTGCCAACTTCACCACACCTCGAACATCTTTGGCTAGTGTATGCTTCACTCACCTCTACTACCTCTATACCCTCCCACTTAGCCTTGTACTTGATGTAGTTTCGTAGTTTCCAGTGCGGGAAGTTATGTAGTTTCCTATTCATCTCTTTACCATTATCCTGTTCTTGTATTTTCTCTAAGTCACCTAGAACTATTAGTAAGTTTTTTTCCTTCGCTGTGTCCACTATTTTTCTGCTTATTTTGTGACAAATGTCTTCTACCTTGTCTTTGTCTTTCCCATCCCACTTCTTTCTAACATAGCCGTTTTTACAGTTTCTACGAAGATGGTAGTATTTAGCCTGTATGTTGCCTACGTGGGTGCCATAGCAATGGGTCTGACGGCCGGGCAACCTGACGCAGGTTGCGAGTTTATTCAGACCCAAATCAACTCCCAAGACACCTCTGTAGGCTTCAACAGGCTCCACTTCTTTGGAAACTGATAAATGTAATTCAAAACCATAAGGTTTCCACACAACCTTAGAATCCTTAATATTGTGTTCTTCTTTTATTGGTTCATGTGGTTTTATTGGAACCCAAACTCCACCATAAACATCACTTACTGGTATCTTAGCCCAATAATCAAATTCTTTTGTGTCTTCAGCTTTTTCCACAGAAAATGTATCATTTCTCAGATGCAAGGGATATTCTTTACCTTCTTTGACTTTATCTATGTATTTGTCCATTGCTTGAACAGTGGCTGAGTATATATCTACGTCTTCTCCTTTGATGTAGCGTTGAACTTTGTTGTACTCCTCCTTGAGAGCTTCTAATTTACCTTTGTTTGGTTCAACGATCCTACAGACAATAGTCTTTTCAGCTTTCATTGTTCTCCCCTTGATTTTCTACATATTTCTTCAATTGGTCGAGTGTTACTTCTCCTGTTGTTGCTAAGAAATAAGAAGATGCCCAAAACTTGTTGTTCCACATTACCTCCTTCAACTGAGGAAATCTGTTTGTTATTGCTCTTGCTGTAGCACCTTTCATAGCGTTTACGAATTTTACTAAATTTGTTTTGGGTGTTGCTGTAAAAAGTATATGGGCATAGTCTTCATCGACTTCTTGGTTGTCTATTTTGATGTCGTAGTTTTTTGCTATTCTTTTCACCCTCATTTTTAATTCATCGATTACTTCATCATCCTTGAATAGATTTCTACGATATTTTGTGCACACTACAAGATGGTAGTGAAGGGAATGCACCGAATGTCTTCCTTTTCGTAGGTTGTAGTCCATTATCACAACCTATATTGGTTACACTATATCAAATTATCCCAATTCATCACCCACCTAAACCACAGATTTAGGAAGGAAACTTCTTGGGTAAAGAGTTAACATTTTTGAAAAAAAATATTATCTGATGTTTTGTCCATCCTGTGGTGAGGAAAAAGAAAAAAGAGTTGGAAAAATTTGCTTAGATTGCTTTATTAGTGACAAAGAAGTGGTTAAGGTTCCTGATTATTTAGATGTAGAGTATTGTGTAAAATGTAATTCTTTTAAGGAAAATGGAGGATGGCGTGATCCTAAGGATATAGAGAATTCAAAAATTGAAGCAGCTGAATCAGCTGTTATGTCTTCTCTTCGTATTCATAAAGAAGTTAAGGAGCCTAGAATCACTCTGGAACCTAATTTAAGT
>CAYPLQ010000045.1:0-8433 GCA_964411605.1 uncultured archaeon
TAGTAATAGGCCTCTTGGAGAGTTTACTCCCATTTTTTCAAATGACTGTGGTCTTTTTAGGGGCCACTCTATTGATTCTTTTACTTCTTCTTTTACTTCTTCTAAACCACCTACGTCTTCCCATGTTACTTCAGGAACTTCTAATAAAACTTCTCTGAGTGCTGAAGGCTGAATTTCTTTTAATGATTCTTTGAAGTCTTGTTTTTTTACATTCATTTTTTCGAGAATCTCTGATGGAATTATTTCGTCTTCAAGATCTATGTCAGGTAGGTATCTACGTAATGCTTTCATCCCTGCTTCTTTTGATAACGCTTCTAGATCTGCACCTACGTATCCGTGGGTTAGGTTAGCAAATTTCTTTAATTCAACATCTTCGCCTAAGGGCATATCTCTTGTATGTATCTCCAATATCTCTTTTCTCTCACTTTTATCTGGTACACCTATCTCTATTTCTCTATCAAATCTTCCGGGTCTTCTAAGAGCTGGGTCAACTCCTTCCAACCTATTTGTTGCTCCTATAACAACTAATTCTCCTCTCTCTTCTAAACCGTCCATTAGGGAAAGTAATTGTGCTACAACTCTTCTTTCGACTTCTCCTCCAACTTCTTCTCTTTTTGGTGCAATAGAATCTAATTCGTCTATGAAAATTATTGATGGAGATGATTCCATAGCTTCTTTAAATAATTCTCTTAGTTTCTTTTCACTTTCACCATAATATTTACTCATAATCTCTGGACCATTTATAGATAAGAAATTAGCTCCTGATTCATTTGCAACAGCTTTTGCAATCAATGTCTTACCTGTACCCGGTGATCCATGTAATAGCACTCCCTTTGGTGGCTCGATACCTAGTCTCTTAAAAACCTCTGGGTGTCGTAGAGGTAATTCAATCATTTCTCTGACTCTTTGAACTTCACTTTTTAAGCCTCCTATGTCTTCGTAAGTAACTCCAGCTGCCTGTATCGAATCATATTCTTTTTTTGGTTTTTGTTTAAACTCTATTTCGGTGTCCTGAGTTATTTTGAGGTTCTTGTCACTAGGTGATGCTTTAGTTGCAACAAAAGGAAGCACGTTACTACTTTCCCCAAAAGAGGAACTCATAGGCGCTTTAACTGGTAAAATATCTCCTACTCTAAAGACTCTATTCATTAATTGTCTTCTCAAGAAGTTCTTTATATCTCCTTTTAACTTTATTTTTTTATCTCTATTAGCTGGGGCGAGAATCAGTTCATTTGTAACTTCTGTTTTTCTCACATTTATCTTGTCATCAATGCTTGCTCCTGCATTTTGCCGGGTAAATCCGTCTATTCTTATTATACCTTCACCCCAATCTTTACTATCAGCTCTCCATACTTTTGCTAGGGTTTTATCACTACCTTCTATTTCGACATAATCACCTGGACTTACCTTTAATTCAACCAAAGTATCAGGGTCTAACCTAGCTGTTCCCTTTCCATTGTCATTAGGATAAGCTTTTTTTACACGAAGTTCTAATTCTCCCATTATTCCTCAACTATTTTTTTGGTTAAAAGACACATATTTCTTGTTATCTAGATTGATAGAAAAATTAGTAAACAAAATATGTTTCTATCAAAAATCTAACTAAAGTTGGTTTTATAAATGATTGCAGTTTTTGACCCTAAAACTGGTGCAGCAGGGGACATGGTGCTTGGTTGTCTATTAGATGTCCTAGAAGATCATGAAAAAATATTATCTCATTTAATGGAATTTATTGATGAATTAGGTGATGTAGAAGTTGTTTTTACGGAAGAAACTCAGGAAGACTTGTCATTGGCTAATTTAGAGGTAAAAACAAATAAAGAAATCGAATTAGGTTTTGAAGAAATTAAAAGAACTATAAAAAAATCTAATTTAAATAAAAAAGTAAAAGAATCGAGTTGTGATGTATTTGAATTGATTTATGAAGCTGAAAAGAGTGTTCATGGTGAAGAAACTCATTTCCATGAAGTGGGGAGAGCAGATGCCTTAGTTGATGTTGTAGGTTCTTCGTTAGCTTTTCATGAATTAAGTCCTGATAAAGTTTATTGTACCACGATTCGAGTTGGTGGTGGATTTGTAGAAACAAGTCATGGTTCTTTGAAGGTTCCTGCACCCGCTACCGAAGAAATACTTAGAAACAGTGATCTAAGTTGGAGAGGAGGGCCTGTGGATTTTGAGTTGTTAACTCCTACTGGAGCAGCTTTATTATCTTATTTTGTGGATGAATCTGTTGAGTTTTTTCCTGAGATAACTTCTAGGGATGTGGGGAGAGCAAAGGGTTCTAGGGAAATTGGTCTTCCAAATTATTTGTCGGTTACAGTGGGTGAGGAAAAAAACAGGTTTGAGCGGGATGTGGTTTATTCATTACAAACAAATGTTGATGATGTTGATGGAGAAGTAATTGGTTATCTAAAGAATAAGTTAATGAAAAATGGTGCTTTAGATGTTTCTGTTTTACCGCTTCATATGAAAAAAGATAGATCGGGTTATTTAATCAATGTATTGTGTAAAAAAGATTTGGTTGGGAAATTATCTAAGTTAATTATTAAGGAATTAGGTACTTTAGGCGTAAGAATTTTTCCCTATATCCATAGATTACTAGCTAAAAGAAAAAATACGACTGTTTCTTTTTTAGGACACGAAGTCAATGTTAAAATTGGTTTATTGGGGGATGGTGAAGTCATAGATGTTTCGGCAGAATACGAAGACTGTGAAAAAGTAGCTGTCACTGAAGATATTCCTTTGAAAGAAGTTAAAGAAAGAATAGAGAAGCTTGCGAGGGAAGAACTAATTGAATAGGTATATCTCAACAGGCATCAACCAATTTGATAATTTATTAGGAAGAGGCCTATTAACTGGGGCTATAACTCATTTATATGGTGGATCAGGTGGTGGGAAAACGACTTTATGTCTTCAATCAGCTATAGAATGTATTAAAAGTGGTTATTTCTGTGTATTTATTTCTGCAAAAAGATTCTCTAGGGAAAGATTCAAACAAATAATTTCTTCTAAAAGAAACATAGCAAAGGATTTATTGGTTTTTGAAGCAAAAAACTTTGAAGATCAAATTAAAGCTGTTTCTAAGATAAATAAAGAGGTAAAAGAAGAAAAAAATCTTGGTTTAGTAATCATAGATGGTTTAACTCATTACTATAACCCAAAATCAGTTATTGAAGAAAAAAGAATTAAATTAAAAGAGAAATTAGCGAATCAATTGATTTATTTATTAGGTAAAGGAAGAAAAAATAATTACTCTGTTTTGGTTTCTAATCAAGTATATGAGGATATTGAGACGGGAGAACTAAGGCCTAAAGGAGGTAAGTTAATATTGGATATCTCAGAAAAAAACATTGAGTTAAAGAAAGTAAAGCAAAATAAAAGACTCGCTATTTTGAGAGATAAAGACCTAAGCCCTATTGATTCCGTTCCTCTCAGAGTCACTAAATCAGGTCTTCATTGATTGTTTTTTAAATTCTTTTTACGGACGTAATAGGGTAAATTTTCTTTTTTATAGCCATTTAAGAATTCTCTTGTTTTTTTGTCGCTCACGTTTCCACTTCCGAAGATGTCTCCATGAATGTTTCTTAATCTATCCAGTTCTCTTCTCTGATAATGTTTTGCTACTGTTGCTGCTGCACAAACTATGTTCCACTTTTCTTCAGCTTTATGTGAGATCTTGAATTTTATTTCTTTGCTTTGACCATTTAAGCCATCTTTGAGTCTTTGTTTAAGCATATTGCATCTTGGGTAATAACAATCTAGATATAAATAATCTGGAGAAACTGAATTAAGTAATGAGATAATGGTTTTGTCTTGAACGTTTTGTGGTGTCAATCCCTTTTCATCTAGGCTTTCGAGTTCAGCGGGAGAGAGAACTACTACTCCTGTATCAGCTATAGAAGAAATCTCTCTTTTTTGTTTTTCAATAACTGTTTTATTTATGTTCTTTGGGTCTCTTAAGTTAAGAGAATTTAGTTTATTGATTTCATTAGAACTGGTTTTTACGTAACCTATGACTAATGGGCCTACAACTTCCCCAACACCCACTTCGTCAATCCCAATTATGGTTTTATCTAAACTCATGAGGTGTTAATAAATATTTTTATTTACTTTTTCTTCCTTAGACTTAAAAGTCTTATTGGAAACTAGAAATTTATGTTTGTATTAATTCAGGTTTTTTGACCAACTAAATTATTTAAACCTGATTTTTTTGCATAGTCTAAAGCAGCTTCCTTCTCAACTTCTGTGAGAGATCTGTTTAGTTCGCTTTCTTGATTTGCTTTATAACAGGGTCTGTATTGAAACATTAAGTTAAATCTCACATCATTGCCTAAGTTCTCCACACACCAATCAATTATTGGTTTTGTACAGCACTCAACGTGGCCTGGAAGCACTAAGTGCCTAATCAGTACATCATTTTCTTGGTTTTTAGTTGTTTTTAAGTTATTTTGTATTGTTTCCATGTATTCTGGTGCATCAGAGTGTTTTAATGCACATTTGTTGTTTCCATACCTAAAATCTGCTAGATATAAGTCAATTACACCGTCTAAAATCTCCATTGTTTCCTTAGAAACATACATATTAGAGTTCCAGATTATTGGTGTGTTAGCCTCAAAATTATTTAAAGTCCGTAGAATCGCATATAGATGAGGTGCAGGATCACCTCCAACTAAGTTCACGTTCTTAGCTCCTTCTAGTTTTCTTCTAATTATTTTTTTAGCTAAATCCTCAGGATGTACTGGCGTTCCTTTCGTGGGGTGAGTGGAAATGTTCCAGTTTTGACAATAACTGCATTCCATAGTGCAACCAGTGAAGAAAATGGTGTGAGAAGGAACTAATTCTGGTTCCTCTCCATGATGAATAAATTCATCACTGTATCTAGATATCGCTGTAACACCGCAATAACCTGTTTCTTTTTCTTTTCTATTTATTTTACATCTTCTATGACAAAAATAACAGTTTTTTAGTATTTTTTCCGCTAAAATTGTTTTTAATTCCAATAAATTTTTTTTAGATGTTTTTTGTAGGTTTTTTTCTCTGTGTTTTTGCCATAACTTGTTGATTCCTTGGTTTTCACTAAAATCAATGTTTTTTTCTTTTGTTTTTAAAAAATTAGGTTTCTTTTCTTCTTTTAATACTGAATAATAATGTTTAAGTCCTTTCTCTTTCAACCTGATATCCTCGCTTCGGTTTTTATTGAAGGAGTTATTATTGAATTATTTGTTTCTACATTATCTCCAATTCTTTGGATGTTCTTAATTAATTCATATATGTTACCTGATAACATTGCTTGAGAAATTGGGGTCTTCTTTCCATTTTCGATTTTGAAGCCGTTTTTTATTCCTACTGAAAAATCACCTGTCACTTTATTAGCTGTATGTGCTCCTAAGATTGATCTAATAACTAAATCACCTTCTTCATATAAGTCATTTATGTTGTCACGAGGTGAAATAACAAAATTTGTTGGAGAAATAGATGGTGTGTCAGAGAAAGAGTTCCTGAAGGCATTTCCTGTGCTTTCTTTTCCTCCTCTATGAGCTGTTTTGAGGTCATGGAATTCGTTCTCAAGAACCCCTTCATTAATTATGGAGGTCTTTGATTGAGGTGTGGCTTCATCATCAAATTCCCTGCTCTTATTTCCTCCATCTTTGGTGCCATCGTCTATTATTTCAAGGAACTCAGGACCTATTTTTTCTCCCATGTGCTCTGAGAGCCTTGATCTACCTTTTTGAATTTCTTCTGCACTTAAGGCTGGTATTAAAGTATGTCTCAGCAAAGAAGATAATGCAAATGGTTCCAGAATTATTTTTTTCTCACCAATTGGGGTTTTTTTGGGATTAAGTGATTTCTTAGCTATTTTTTTCGCTTCTTTACCTATTTCTTTGAATTCCATGTCTTTGAGTGATCTTTTTGTTTCAAAGTTAAAACAAGTTGCTTTATTTTTTTCTGATTTCGCTATAACTGTGATTTGTCCATTTATTAATGTTGTTTTGGTTTGACATCGAACTCCATTTGAGTTCAGTATTTTAGTTTCACTGACACCAGTTTCTATTGACCCAGTTGTTGGTTTTGTGTTCTTGGTTATTGTCGAGTTAATTAATTCTTCACCAAATTCTATGAGTTGCTTTGGTTCTAATTCCAGTATTTTTTCATCATAGATTCCTTTAATTCTTGGATACTTTTTTTCCGTACTAAAATCCCCAATCTCTAAATTATTTATCTCAGAATTATTTATTGCCCAATTAATTGCTTCATCTAAATTATCTAAATTAGATGTGCTCGCAAAACCAACTTTTTTGTTGACTAAAACTCTTATTCCGATTCCTTCTTGATTACTTTCCTTTATGTATTTTATTTCATTTCCTTCTATTTCAACTTCTTTTTGATCTGTTTTTTTGTAAAATAACTCTGCTTGATCTACCTTTTTTTCTTCAACTTTTTTAAGTGCTTTATTTAAATTAAACACTTTCTTGCCCTCCTACGAGTATCTCGCTGATTTTTGTATGAGGTGCACCATCTGTGACAGGAACTAATTGTCCACCTTTTCCACATCTCCCTGGATAAAATTCTTTTTTAGAAGAGAGTTTTTTTATGTTTTTTAATGTTTCTAATGTATTCCCAGATAATGAAACATCTTTTACTTTGTTTTTTAACTCACCATCTTTAATTATGTATCCTTCTCCGGCATTGAATTGAAAATTACCTTCTGCAGAAGAAACTTGTCCTCCTCTTGATCCTCTTAAATAAACTCCTTTTTGTATGTCTTCAATTAATTCATCAAAGCTATGTTCACCGCTCTCTAAGTAAGTATTACTCATTCGGACTAATGGGTTAGTTGAAAATGATTGACTTCTGAAGTTAGCTGTTACAGGTGTATTTGTTTTCTTAGAGCTTTCTCTGGAGTTAAGGTAGTTTTTGAGGACTCCATCTTTTATTATAGTTGTTTCTGCAGATTCAACGCCTTCCCAATCAAATGGATAGTATCCAAATAATCCTTTGATCGAGGGATCATCTTTGACTGTCACTTTCTCTGAACCAATTTTTTGTCCTAACTTGTCTTTCAAAATTGATTCATCCATAACAACTAGATCTCCTTCAGAGGCGTGGCCTAGTGCTTCATGAATAAATACTCCTGCTAAATCAGGATCCAATATCACTGGGTATTTTCCAGAAGGAGGGGAATCAGCTTCTAATAAAGAAGTTGCTTTTTTACCTATTTCTTCACATTTTTCTAAGAAATTATTTTCTTTAAAAACTTCGTATCCCTTTGTTGCGTAGACTCTTTCTCTGGCCGATTGTAGTTCTTGGTTTTTTTTGGCTATAGCCTTAGCAGAGGCTCCTGTTCTATATAACACATATTCTCCTGAAGAATTCTCTGAGTTTTTGTAAGTTAATTCTATTCTTGAATCACTGTATGTGAGTTTTGTTGAAACAATATTATCGGTAACTGCTTTTTTTCTAGCTTCTTTCAAGAACTCTACTTTTGTTTCTTGAGATACATTAATTGGGTTTTCTTTGATTTTTAAGTTCTTTTTTTTATTTAATTTCTTTACATCAGCTAATTCAGTTTCTTTTTTTATTGGATTGTGTTTAGCTGCTCTTATTGCTTTTTTAATTGATTTTTCTTTTTCTTCTTTTGTTGTTGAAGCGAATCCCCAGTTTCCGTTAACTAATGCTCTGCAAAATATTCCTTTTGCTTCATTTGATTTTGCGTTTTCTATTTCTTCATTCTCTAAGGTTATAGAATTAGTTTTGTTTTTTATTTCTATTATTTCGTAAAAATCAGCTTGATTCAAAGTAATTCCTCATTGAGGGGCGGGATTATCTCCTATTGGGGTTTTTTGGTCACTACCAATCTTTTTTTGAGTAGGAGCGATTTTTTTGAGTTTATCTATGAATTCCTGTTTTTTTGGACCTGATAAAGCTATTTCCATCACTTCTTTTATGTTGCTAACTGGTTCAATATCGATTTTTTCTTTATATTCATCTTCTATCAAGACATCTTCTTTATTGGCTTCAGGTATAATTACTTTATCGAGCTCAGCATCAGCTGCTGCTTCTATTTTTGCTGTGACTCCTCCAACTGGCAACACTTCTCCTCTAACGCTTAGTGAACCAGTCATAGCTACGTTTTGTTTTATTGGTAAGTCTTCTAATGCACTTATAACCGCTGTTGCAACACTGATAGAAGCACTATCTCCTTCAACCCCCTCATAGGTTCCTACAAATTGTATATGTACATCGTGATCTGACATGTCTCTGCCACTAAATTTCTTTATAATGGCTGATACATTTTGAACTGCTTCTTGAGCTATTTCTTGGAGCCTCCCTGTTGCTATTACTTGGCCTTCTTCCTTTGACTGTGCTGGCGTGACTTCTGCTACTATTGGTAGTACTATTCCAGAGTCTTCTCCCATCACTGCCAATCCATTC
>CAYPLQ010000045.1:8478-10721 GCA_964411605.1 uncultured archaeon
GCTTCTCCTTCACTCAAACATTCTGTAGTCTTTTCTTTTTTCTATGTGTTTATCTGCGACTTGTTGCTCTAAAGACCTTGAAACATCTTTTGCTTCTAAGACATCTTTTCTTTCAACTATTTCCTTTCCTTTGGCTCTAGCAACGTCTCCTGCAACTCTAATTAATCCTCCAAGTTCTCTTATTTTTAGAGTTAATTTGCCTTTCCTACCTGATCTTCTTCTTGCTTCTTTTATTATCTCTCTTGCTGAATCTCTATCAAAATGAGGGATTTTTCCGTCTTTTTCAACTTCTTGTGCAATAACCCGAACTAGTTTTTTTCTGTTCTCTGGGTTATCTTCCATCGTTTCTCGCATATATACTTCATAACCATATCCCCTTATTCTGTCTCTAAGAGCTGGATGCATTCCTTTTAATGCATCAAGATTCCCAGCTGCTACCATAACAAAATCGGTTGGAACAGGTTTTGTATCCACCATTGCTCCGCTACTTCTCTCAGACTGGCCTTTTATTGAAAATTTGCCTTCTTGCATTGCTGATAGTAGTTGTTGCTGGCTCTCTATTCTCAGTGTATTTATTTCATCTACGAAAAGAACTCCTTTATTTGCCTTATGGATTGCACCTGGTTCCACTCTTTCGTGAGCTGGTGTTCCAAGACCACCTGATTGGAATGGATCATGTCTAACATCTCCCAATAAGGCACCAGAGTGTGATCCGGTTGCATCTACAAAAGGAGCGGTGTCTTCGCCTTCGTTATTAACTAATAATTTTGGTACGTTCTTCTGGTCTTGTGGATTTATGTATTTTGCAGCGAAAAAAACCACAGCCGCTGCTATTACGGAAAGAAATAATCCAGAGGGATCTGATGACCTAATATAGGTTCCTAAACCAAAGGCTAATATTGCAAATACAATTAATAATAAGATCGCATTTCTGGTTTTAGATTTTTTTTCAGCCTCTTCTTTATGTGAGTCGACAATTTGTTTTCCTTTTCCTGCAGGAACAACCCTTATATCGGGGTTATTCTCATCTTCGGGGTTTGGGTAAACCAAGACGTCTTGTAGTTCTTCACTTGGTAAAAGCTCTGACATAGCCTTAGCTAACATTGATTTACCAGTTCCTGGTGGCCCAAGCATCATTACATGTCTTTTCTGTCTTGCTGCTTTTTTAACTACCTCTACAGCGTGATCTTGTCCTATAACTTGGTTAATTAATTTTTCAGGAACTTCTATTTCTTCTGTAGTTTTAAATTCCAATCCACCGAAAATATTCTCTTCAAAACTCATTATAAATCACAGAAGAAAGCTATCAGTACTTTAGAGATTCAAGCACATAAACCTAACCCCAGTGTCATGTGAAGTAAGCCTTCTTTAAAAGCTACTTCTATTCCTTGTTGCACTAAAGAAGAGACTATTGCGACAACGATAGCTATAACCGCCATTTTTATTCCTAATCTCAAAATACTTCTACCTGAGACTTGGGCCATACAGAACCCTAAGAAAAAAGCCAATAAAGAGGTTAAAGCAACTGATATAAAAACTGCCTGTGTTGACTCAAAAAAGAAATAAGGTGCAACAGGAATCATTGCACCAAATATGGTTGCTATTCCATCTACAACTCCTCTTAATCGGACTTTTTTATTTTGTATTTCATGGATTATTGTGTTTCTGAGATTGTCTTTAAGCATAGCATCTTCTATTTCACTTAAATCAGATAACATCTCAGTTTTCTCTGCAGAAACCGCTGCAAACATATTAGATAAGCCGTTTGCTGCTCCTCCACTTAAGCCAGCTGATATTATTACAACTGGACCTGCTCCTAATGCCCCTATAACAATTCCTAAAGTAGATAAGGCCCCATCTATTGCTCCACGTGTGATTGGGTTTAAGTAACCTTCTATTTTGTTCAATAGACTCATTTATATCAACTAAGAAATTATTTAATGAATTGGTTTTTAGTTTACAAAAAATCAACTCATGTCTTATTTTTTAAAAAAATTCTTTTATAGATAATTTTTTTGTTTCTTTGTCAAATATTTGCTATTTGTGGAGAAACTTAAAGATGGAAGAACTTAGTTTCCGTGAGGAAATAAAGAAGTTGTTAGAAAAGAGGTATTTGTTGAAAAACGAGAATGGAGAAGTTATTGAAGAACCCATAGAGATGTTTGAGAGAGTTGCAGAAAATGTAGCTAAGATCGAAACAAAGTGGGGGAATGATTCAGAAAAAATAAAGAAAATTTTCTTAG
>CAYPLQ010000046.1:0-3195 GCA_964411605.1 uncultured archaeon
GACGTTGTTGTCTTGTACTTCTACTGCATGCTCACTGTCCACCATACTGTATGGAGCAGATGGGATTTCTGCGTAATGGACAATTGCCTCAGGTTCAACTTCTTCAATGAAGTCACGGAGTTTTGTTTCATTTCTTATGTCCATTTCTTTGAAGTTTATGTCTATGTCTAAGACCTCTTTTGCTGCTTCTAAGCGCTCATCAATTGGTCTAATTGGAACAATTGACTCTGATCCTTTTTCATCAACACATTCTCTTCTAGTAAAATTATCTATACCTGATACGTCTAAACCCAAGTTTCCGAGTTTTAGAGCTAAGGTCCACCCCAGGTACCCATCTATGCCCAAAATCATTACTCGCATATCTTTTAACAAATATCCATATTCTGTTTTTTTCCATTCTGGGCAGTTCTGGAATTCTATCGTGGGTTCGAAGTGCCCTAAGCTTGGACGTCTTTTGCATTCGATCATTATTTGTTTGCTTTCGCCTTTTGGGACTATTCTTCCTGATTGTCCGCATCCTCTGAAATCTACATTACCTTTTAGTTTTGCTGCTGGACAGTTCCAACAAGTTTTCTCAGCATTATGAGTCATCTTTAAATAAAAACCTCCATTTTGGTTTTAAGTAATTTTAATCAAGATTTAAGTAAGATAATACGTCTTCAATACTTGGCTTATCCCTTGGAACTTTATACGTATCTTTTAAGTAAAGGAAGCTGTCTTCGTAGGTGTGTTTTCCACTGAAAACATCTGTTTCAAATAATTCTTGTGCTTCAATTTTTCCACGGAATCTTAGGCCTTTATTAGGTAAGGCAACTAAGTCTGGAGCATCTTCGAAGTTATCGCCACTATATATCTCGTCCCGTTCATAGACCTCCTTGACCACATCCCTACCATCATACTTAAATTCATTTAGAGCATTCTTCAGTTCATTTATTACTTCTTTTTCCTTTTCTTTTGTTACTGAACCATTTGGGTATTTATCTTTTTTATGGATGTAGATTCTTCCTGGATCCATTGCAAAAGCCGTTGTTTCTTCCTGAATTTGCTTATATCGTTCCTTTTCTTGATTAAGAACCAAGAACCCTTTTTCTTGAAGGAATTTGTTTAGGTAGACATTTGTTTCTATGTCTTCCATTCCGTGGTCAGATAATATTGCTAGTTGGCCACTGTGTTTTTCAGCGATTTCACCAATTATTTCATCTACTTTCCTGAAATATTCTTTAAATTCCTCATGATGTTTGTGATCTTTGTCTTCGAAGGCGTTCCACATGAAGTGCCCTAAGCGATCACTACCAGTGAAAACTAATTTGAATATATCCCAGTCTTCTTTCCATTTTTTTCGATATAATTTGATTCTTTTTTCTAGGGTATCGAATAAGTCGTCTAGGAATAGTCTAAGTGATTTGTGTGCTTTCTCGGAATCCACATCCACTTTATAACCAATCTCTTTTAGGTAATCTAGTTCGTTTTTTGGGTAGACGGCTTTTTCTAGATCAGGTGAAACAAAACCACTAACATGAAAACCATTCATCTTTTGTGCGGGATAAGTCGTAGGTACGTTGATTATGATGCTTTTTTTGTCGTTGTGCATTTGCCAGTAAGTAGGTGAGTCTAGGCTACGGAAGTCTGGGAAACTCATGTTGTAGCTTCCGGGTATTAGTTCTGTGAATCCGTAGACTCCGTGTTGTCCTGGGTTTTTGCCTGTGATCATTGAGCTCCATGAGATTGAGGAGATTGGTGGCATTGAAGAATTCATTTTGGTGAATGTGCCTTCTTTTCTTAGTTCTTTGAAGTTTGGCATTATTTCTTCGTCGCTGTATTTTTTCATTAATTGGTATGGTACGCCGTCGATTCCGATTATGGCGGTTTCTTTCATAAATAAAATAACCCTTTTTTTGTTGGTTTGTTTGGTTTTTATTTAGGGTAAATAATTATTTAAAGGTTACTCAAAAAAATAGTAACTAATAAATACTTGGATAAACACATATACCAAATACCAACAAAAACACAAAAAGAGGAAAATTTAAAATGAAGGCAGTTGTCTTAGCAGCAGGAGAAGGCCAAAGAATGCGGCCATTCACATACACAGAACCAAAAGTAATGTTACCAGTAGCAAACAAACCAATCCTCGAATACGTCATCGAATCCCTATCAAAAACAAACATCACAGACATCACATTAGTCGTCGGATACAAAAAAGAAAGGATTCAGAATTACTTCGAAGACGGAAAAGACTGGAACGTAGACCTAACCTATGTAACACAAAACAAACAACTAGGAACCGCACACGCCCTAAAACAAACAAAAAACCACCTAAAAGGAGAAGAAAAGTTCTTGGTGGTTAATGGAGACACATTAGTTGACCAAAAACGAATCCAAGACATCAAAGACCAAAAAAACACATTATTGATATCCAAGACACAGAGACCACAGGACTACGGAACCGTCATAACAGAAGACAATAAAATAAAGGAGATTATTGAGAAACCAAAACAAGAAATATCCAAAAAAGTGAACACCGGAATCTACTCCCTAACACCCGAAATCTTTGAAAAAATACAAGAAACCGAGTTATCAGAAAGAGGAGAATACGAACTAACCCAAGCAATCCAAAAACAAATACAAACAGGAACAACCTACAAAGCAATTGAATCAAGTGGCCTATGGGTTGACGCCGTATACCCATGGGACCTATTAGAAGTAAACTCCAAAATACAAACACTAAAAAACAAAAAAACCCAAGAAACACCAAAAAACACCGAAATAGATAAAACAGCCACTGTTGGCGAAGAAGTCAAGATAGGTGAAAACACCAAGATAAGAGCCGGATCTTATGTACTAGGACCAGCAAAGATAGGAAAAAACTGCGACATAGGACCAAACGCAGTAATCTTACCCACAACGGCAATAGGAGATAACTCCACAATAGAACCAAACACCACAATAGAAAACAGCATCCTAATGAGAGACACAAGAATAAAACCAAACACATACATAACCAACTCCGTACTAGGCAACTACACCAAGATAGGAGCTCAAATCACCCTAGATGCAACAAAAACAGAAGTAAAAATCAATCAACAATTAATTGAAGTCGATAAAGTTGGAGGAATGGTTGGAGAAGCCACAGAAATAGGTACAAACACCTCTATAGAACCAGGAACATTAATCGGTAAAAACTGCGACATTGGATCT
>CAYPLQ010000046.1:3205-3704 GCA_964411605.1 uncultured archaeon
AATGCTTGTTCTTTGATAATTGATTCTTTAGAGAAGTTGACTTATCGTGGATATGATTCCTCTGGGATTGTTATAAATAACAAGGATTTAAGTGTTTATAAGAAAAAAGGAAAGATTGAAGAAATAGATTTTCCAAATTACGATGGAAAAAGTGGTTTAGGACATAATAGATGGAGTACACACGGCAAACCATCAGATAAAAATGCTCATCCTCATTATAGTTGTAATAAAGATATTTCAGTTGTTCATAATGGAATAATAGAAAACTACAAAGAGATAAAAAAGAAATTACAGAACCATAATTTTCGTTCTGAAACAGATACAGAAGTCATACCACACTTAATTGAAGAAAAACAAAAAAACAACAAATGCTTTAGAGAAAGTTTCCTTGAAGCAATAAGTGAATTAAATGGTTCCTTTGCAGTAGCCGCAATAAAAAAAGGATCTGATAAATTATTGGTTGCCAGAAACAAGAGCCCATTAGTTATTGGCTTAGGTG
>CAYPLQ010000046.1:3714-10395 GCA_964411605.1 uncultured archaeon
CAACAAGAACAGGATAGAGAACAAGAAGCAACAGAGGAAGCAAAAGAAACTGGTGAAAAACAATTAATTCGCAAATACAGTGTAAGTTGTGTTGATGATAGTGAAGAATGTAACGTAGACAACGTGTTTGTGTATGCATTGCCTAATGGAAAAATAGAAAAAGAAATAAATCACACGTGGTAAAAATGAAGATAGAAGTAACAAAAGACAAAATAAAAGTAATGAATCTAAAGGGTGAAGAGAAAAAGAAAGAGGTTAAGGAAGTTAATTGGGAGGCTGAAGAAGCTGAAAAAGGTGGATTCAAGCACTATATGCTAAAAGAAATCTATGAACAACCCAATGCCATTAGACAAACCATAACTGGAAGAATCAATGAATTAAGTGGAACCGTGGACCTTGACACTTCCATAACTAAGGATGAGATAAAAGAAATAGATGGTATCCAATTAATTGGATGTGGAACCAGTTACCATGCTGGGTTATTTGCTAAATACTTATTTGAAGAAATCTCTGAAATCCCTACCGAGATAACATATAGTAGTGAATACCGCTACAAAAACAACATAAAAGACAACTACCTAACCATAGCAATAACACAGAGTGGAGAAACAGCTGATACACTTGGTGCTTTAAGAGAAGCTAAATCTATTGGCTCAAAGACATTGGCAGTGACTAATGTTTTAGGTAGTACGGTTACGAGAGAAGCTGAACATGTTTTGTATATTAAAGCCGGTCCAGAGATTGGAGTAGCTGCTTCAAAGACATTTACCTCACAAATGGCGACATTATCATTATTAGCGATTTATTTAGCAAATAAAAGAGATAAATATTCAAAAGAAAAAGCTAAGAACATATTAAGTGATTTAAAGAGCCTGCCAGGCCAAATACAATCTATATTAGATAATTCAGAAAAAATCGAAAAATTAGCTGAAAAATACTTAGACGAAAAAGCCTATTTCTTTATTGGAAGAAATGTTAATTACCCAACAGCTCTTGAAGGAGCTCTTAAACTCAAAGAAATCTCCTATAAACACGCAGAAGGGTTTCCAGGGGGAGAATTAAAACATGGGCCATTAGCACTTGTTAATGATAAAACACCTGTTATCGCATTAGCCACGGGAGATAAAACATATGAAAAAATCTTGGGCAATATAAAAGAAGTTGAAGCTAGAAATGCTCCCGTAATAGCAATAGCAAATAAAGAAAATGAAGAAATAAAGAAATATGCAACAGAAGCACTAAAAATCCCAAACACCAATAAGTACTTATCACCTATTTTATCATCCGTAGCACTACAATTATTCGCTTATCATATCTCAAATAAATTAAACAGATCAATAGATCGCCCTAGGCACCTTAGCAAGAGTGTAACGGTGGAATAAGAGAAATGAAGGCTTTAATTCTTTGTGCTGGGAAAGGGACCAGGATGCGTCCCTTAACGGATAATAGGTCTAAGGTCCTGTTGCCGGTTGGTGGTGAACCTCTTTTAGAACATACAGTTAAGAAGTTAAGGAGATATGGGGTCAGTGATTTTGTTTTTGTCGTTAATTACTGTAAGGACCAAGTAATGAGTTATTTTGGTGATGGCAGCGAATTAAATGTTGACATTAGTTATGTGGAGCAAGAAAAAGCACAGGGAACTGCTGATGCGGTTGGAGCTGCAGAAGAAGAGATAAATGAACGGTTTGTTGCCTTAAATGGTGACTTATTCCTCCAAGGAGACATAAATCCCCTATTCGAAGAAAACAATGAGGCAATAATTGGTGTGAAAAAAGTAAGTGACATAAGTAGATTTGGAGAAATCCGAGAAAAAAACGGCTATGTAACTGGGATCCAAGAAAAACCCGATGAAAAAAGAAGGGGCTTAGCTAATATTGGCTTATATGTTTTCTCTCCCAAGATATTTAAAGCGATCAAAAAAACTCCTTTATCTAGTCGTGATGAATATGAGATAACTGATTCTTTAGAGATCTTAATAAATGATTTTGGTGAAGAAGTTGGTTGTGCCAAAATTGATGCAGAATGGCTTGATGTTGGTAGGCCCTGGGACCTATTAGAGGCAAATGAAGCTAAAATGAAGGAATTAGGTAAAGAGATAAAGGGGGAAGTAGAAGACGGTGCGAGAATTAAGGGAGATGTAGTTGTTGAGGATGGTGCAGTTGTTAAGGATGGAGCCTACATAGAAGGACCAACATATATTGGAAAAGACGCAGTAGTTGGCCCCAATTGTTATTTAAGAAAAAACACTGTCTTAGAGAAAAACGCTAAAATAGGTAATGCCGTAGAAGTAAAGAACTCCATAGTCTTAGAAAACACAAACATTGGTCACTTAAGTTACGTAGGTGACAGCGTAATAGGAGAAAACTGTAACTTTGGCGCCGGAACAAAAATAGCAAACCTAAGACACGATGAAAAAACTGTTAAGATGAATGTTAAGGGAAGAGAAGTGGATACTGGTAGACGTAAACTCGGAACAATCATGGGAAACAACGTAAAAACAGGAATAAATACATCAATCAATTGTGGAACCAAGTTAGGTAGTGGTGAGACTACTGAGCCTGGTGAGGAAGTAATGGAAGATAAATAAGGTGTCTCAAAAATATTGGTTGAAAAAATGGATAGAGAGGAACTTAAACGAAAAATAGAGGAACTGAGGAATTTAGAAGATATAACTAGGGAAGATGTAGTTGAATCAGTTAGAGAAACAAGAGAAGAGAACTAACAAGTGTTAGATTTTATAAACAAATGTTCGAAAGAAAAAACAAATGAAAAATTATTTCCAATAACCAAAGAAATCCATTACCTAAAAATGAAGAAGAAAAAAGAAGGTATTACACTTGAGTTTTTTGTGGGAGATATTTCTGAGCAACCGGGTTATGAGGCAATAGTTAATGCGGCGAATGCAGAATTAAGGCCAGGTGGAGGAGTAGCGGGCGCCATACACCAAAAAGCAGGACCCAGGTTAGATAAAGAATGTAGGAAACATGCCCCAATTGAAACAGGAGAAGCCGTTATAACAGATGCCTATGATTTGCCAAATGAAAAAGTTATCCACACACTAGGACCAGTCTATGATAAAAGCAGGGATCAGAAGAAACAATTAGCCCAGTGCTACAAGAATTCATTGGAACTAGCAGAAGAAAACAAAATTAAGTCTGTTTTGTTTCCTGCGATCTCAACCGGAGCATTCAACTACCCAATCCAAGAAGCAACAGAAACAGCACTAAAAACCACAAAAAAAGAACTAAGTGAATTAAGTGAAGTAAAAGAAATCGGCTTCATCTTACATAACCAAGAGGACTTAGAGGTTTACAGAGAAAAAGCAAAAGAGATCCTTTAAATAGATTGTCAACTACCCCTCCCTAACTCACATTCGTTCGTGAGGAAGGGGCTTGGTAGGAGATTAGCCTAAGCGATGTCTCTAAAGGAAAGAGGCAAATGAGCTACGTTCGGGGCTGAGTGTTTGATAGACACCTTGGAGTGCCTCCCAAGCTCCAAGCTCTGGAAGTTGAGGTGGACGAAACACACCGCAGTTCTTAGGTGTGCAACATCATCTCAACCTATGCCTGTCCCAACATTGGCGATGGGAACTTACCCACAATTGTGTGGAGATGACCTTTACAGGTCGTAAAAAATAGTTTAGGTGAAGAAAATGAAGGTATATGTTCAAGATAAGAACGGAAAACCATTGGACCCTACGAATCCAGCTAGAGCTAGAAAACTTTTAAACAAAGACAGAGCTGAGGTCGTGGAGAGACAACCATTCACTATTAAAATACTTGATAGAAAAAAAGAAGAATCCTATACTAGAGACACTACCTTAGGAATTGATGCTGGTTATTCCAAAATAGGGTTTTCAGCAGTTACAAAAGACGAAGAGATTATTTCAGGTATAGTAGAGCTAAGGAATGACATCTCAAAAAAGCTTGAACAGAGAAGAAATTATCGGAGACAAAGAAGACATAGAAATACAAGATATAGGGAGCCTAGGTTCGACAATAGGGAGAAGAAAGAAGGCTGGTTAGCTCCTTCTATCAGACACAAGAAAAAAGCCCACATCAAGTTAGTGAACGAAATCAAGGAGCTTTTACCAATAGATGAAACAATAATAGAAATAGCTAAGTTTGACCAACAAAAGATGGAGAACGCAGAGATAAGTGGAAAAGAGTATCAACAAGGAACATTACAAGGATATAATGTACGGAACTATTTATTGGAGAAATTTGACTACGAATGCGTGTACTGTGGTAAATCAAATATTCCTTTAGAGGTGGAGCACATAGTTCCAAAAACAAGAGGTGGAAGTGACAGAGTCTCAAACCTCACTATTAGTTGTTCTGAGTGTAACCAAGAAAAAGACAAACAAACTGCAGAAGAATTTGGGTACCCAGAAATCCAAGAAAAAGCGAAAAAAAGTTTAAAATCAACTGCTTTTATGAACCAAGTTCGGTGGAAGATGGTGAATGAATTAGGTTGTAAGTACACTTTTGGGCACATCACTAAGAAGAAGAGATTAGAGAAAGGCATCGAGAAGTCACATATTAATGATGCTTTCTTAATTGCTAAAGGAGACGAACAAAGAAGAAGTGACGAGTTATTTGTTGTTAAACAAAAAAGAAGAAATGACAGGTCATTACAACTAAATAGAAGTGGTCACGGAAGAAGTGTAAGAAAAAAGAGGTACACCATCCAATCAGGAGATTTAATTGAAAAAAATGGTGAAGTAAAGAAATCAAAGGGAGTTTTCTCTTATGGTAGATACGTTCGTATTGATGGTGGTGAAGATGATTATTGGAAAACTGAAGAGGTGAATGTTGTGAAATATGGGAAGGGGATGCAATTCAAGTCAATTCATCACCCACCTAAAATCAAAGATTTGAGGAAGGTGTCTTCTTGACCAAATAGATAAAAACGCCTTTATTTGTTTTTATTAATCTTTTTCTAGTTCTGAGTAAATTATTTCGTCCCAATCAACTTCTTCTGGTTCTTCTTTTTTCTCTATCTCATCTAAATACTCCAATAGATCCTGTTTGCTATCTATTGGTTTAAGTAAAATATGTGGTGGCTCTGCTTTTATCAATAACTTGGTTCCTGGTTCCAAGTCAAATTCCTCTCTCACTTCCTGAGGAAGCCTAATTTTGTTTCCCTCATCCACCTCAATTATTTCATTCATAGAAACCAAATTAGTGAAAGACCATTCATTTTGGTTTTTATTGTTTCTTTATTCAATCTTTTTCCATGTAATCATAAATTTGCTCTAAAAAATCCTTGAGGTCCTTTAAGTCGTTTTCTATTATTTCCTTTATTTCTTCATTACTTAATTCTCCATACCGGTGAATTAATACATTTCTAAATTTAGACATCTGAGCTAATTTCTTACCTAATTCATCTGACAAAATATTTTCTTTTGATAATTTAATAAATAAATCAGAATAATTATTTGGTCTTTTATGTCCTTCTTCGGAGATTATGTGACTAGCTATATCTATACTGGCCTGAATTGCTTCAAACAAACTATGTCGAATTGCTTGAATAACACGAAAACTTGATTCTTGGGGACTGAATTCTTCTTCTTCCAAATAATCTAAGTTTTCCTTAATAACCTCTATTTTTGACTTGATTGTCTCTTTTTTTTCATTCATTTTTTATCTCCCTCTTATTTCTTTCATCGAATTTCTTGATCATTGGCTTCATGTCAAGGTACTTGATTAATGTTTTGGCCTCGAAATCTTTTCTGTATCTTTCATCTCTTGAGAATAATAATTTGGAATTATTTAGTACGTTGTTTACGAATCTGATGTCGTTTTCGTTTAGTTTACGTAAATCTACTTCTCTATTTAGTTCTTTTTCCAGTTCCAGTGCTATTTTTGCCAAATCCCTTAGATCCAAGTCATCTTTTTTACCCAATAATAGGGCTAGGTCTATGTCGCTTCTTTCATCTTCTCTGTCTTTTGCGAAGGAACCGTATAAGTAAACGGCTTTTATTTCCTCATATTTTCTTAATTTGGCCCTTATTGTTTTGATTTGTTCTCTAGAAAGCATTAATTTAATTTATGTTTTGATTAGAGAAAAAACTTACTTTAAAATTTCTTGATTTGTCTTATTTGGTTGAGAAGATGTCTTTTTATTTCTGTTAGTGAAAAATGATTCAGGGTTTTGTTTTTTCGAAAAAAAATAGGTACATGTATGTGTATTTGTATGTGTAGAGATGCCTTCTAAAAATATCTCCATAAAAGAAGAAGCATACAAAAGACTCAAAGAACTAAAAGGCAAAGAAAAAAGCTTCAGCGACGTAATCCTTGAACTCACAGAAAAAAACAAAAAAGATTTCTCAAACATCATAGGAAAAAACATCGACATAAGCTGGGAAAAAATTAAAGAGACACGAAAAAGAACTGAAGAAGACGAAGACCGTGAAAAATTACTTTTTAGACACTAGTTTCTTAATTGATTTAATTAAAAAAGAAAAAAAGGCCCTAAAAATACACGAAAAAATAAAGGGAAACGAAATCACCGGAACACCATGCATATGTCAACTACCCCTACCTAATCAAGGGATTAGGAAGGGGCTTGTCGGTGAGCTCCACCTCTAACCCGGATGGGTAGGAAAGTAGTTCCCGTTCGGCTTCAACACTCCCGACTTTAGGGCAAGTTGACCGTTACCCATCCTTGACTGGGACA
>CAYPLQ010000047.1:0-10391 GCA_964411605.1 uncultured archaeon
GTGTTACTAACAGCCACTGGATCCCGTGAAGCTATTTATGATGATATAATCGACGAAACAAAAGAAAGATGGAATTTAAATGAAAAAATAACTCTAGATCTAAGTAATGATCAAAAAAGAGATGCAGGTTCCTTAACTAAAATAAAAAGCCACCAATATTATGAGATCACAATAATAAATAAAACATCCGGAGAAATCCTAGAAAAAATCAAAGAAAAAGGTGGAGTACGTAACGAGTACTAAATCTTCTTGAACGACTCCAAAAGAAATAATTTTTTTGAAAAACCTATTATGTAGAGAAATTTGATTTAAATATTAAACTTATCTTATTTATTCAATTAATAAAGGAGTTAACTGAATTAAAACAACAAATAATACATACATTGGTTCTCATTTTTACTTAATCCCCTACTAATTGCTCTTCACAAATCCATTATTCCTAAATCCGAAGCTATTTCGGAACGACTTCGTCAATTATTTATATAAATCATATCTTAGTTCTTGAGTTTAATTACAATATAGGCAAAAAAAGATTGTTTTTTTCGAAGGGAAAAGTCAACTGAGTAACAATTTCTAGCAATAATCTTTTCTTGGAGTGTGAGATGTGAAGTGACCCCTACCTAATCAAATGATTTAGGAAGGAGTCTTCTCAACTATTTAAATAAAAATACAATAGATAACTCTTTAATAGAAATCCTTTATTGCTTCCTTTAAATCAAGATCTTTTAGAATTTCTTTTCTGGGAAACCTGTTTTCTTTAAGCCCTATTTTTTCATTATATATTTTTTTGATTTCCTCAAAACTTTTTCCGAAACTTTTTTGTGAGTTTTTGTTTACGTCTTTCTTTATTCTTTTTGGTAATGAATAATCGAATTCTTTTTCTTCTCTTAAATTAAAACATTGTTCTAATAAATGAATTCTTTTTCCAACAATTAAAAAAGTTTTTTCATCAAATTTAAGCTCTGTTAAGTTATTGAATAATTCAATAATAGGGTATTTCCCAAAATAACTTAAAAAGAAACAGAGGCCAAGCGAATCTAATAGTGTCTGAATCCAAATACTTTTAGCATGTATATTACATATTTGTTCAAGACCTGAATTTTTTATATCGGGCAAATTAATTTCGCTAAAAGGGTTAACTGGAAAACCTAGTTCTAAGTATCCAGCACCACCTTTTGTGTGTCGAGCAGGAGATGGATTTGATTCATATGCTAACCCAAAACAAAGACTATTTCGTGGATCATGCATAGGGACTTCTTGACCACCTACATCCATAGCAAATTTCTCAGCCTCATTTCCAATTTTAGAGCTAGCAGACTTAACTCCATCCGAAAAATTTTTTCCTAATCCCTCTTTTTTAGCTATTTCCTCTGTAAGTTTAACTATACTTTCTTCGTTACCCCACTCTAATTTATCTTTCCTTTTTTTCTTAATTAAATTATTTTCTTGGGCTTCTAAGGCAAATGAGACACACGTGCCCGTCGATATTGTGTCTATTCCATATTTATTACATATTTCATTGCACTTGATAATTGATTCAATATTGTCATTTAAGTTCAATGACCCAAATGCTGCTAGTGTCTCGTATTCAGGTTTATGGGCGTTATTTGTTTTATAAGGTCCTTTTGGGGTATTTATTATTCCTCCACAAGCTATTGGGCAACTTCTGCAATTATAATTATTTTCTTGATACTTCACCAGATTTTCTTCACTAATTTTTAGTGCTTGTCTATACGAGAAGTCTTTTTTAGTTCCTTTCCAGTTTTTAATTGGAGCGTCTCCATTAATAACTGAGATAGCTGTTGAAACAGAGGTTCCGTATCTTTTAAAGGATTTAATCATTAAATCCTCGTTTATATATCTATGTAGTCCTAGTTTTGTGATGTAAGGTAATAATGGATTAGTAATTTTTTTCAGTAAGCCAAAAAAACGACTTGGGTTCTTGTTTAATTTTTTATGAATTTTTTTTGTTTTTTTATTTAATTCTGAATTATTTGAACCAAGTATTTGGTTTTCACCTTCTACAACAACTGCTTTTAGTTTTTTAGAACCCATAACAGCTCCTAAACCACTTCTTGCTGCAGCTCTTCCATAATCATGTATTATACAAGAAATCAATGATTTTTTTTCTCCTGCAGGACCAATACATGCTATTCTCGTTTGGTTACCTAATTTTTCTTTGAGTTCATCAATGGTTCTGGCAGTATCAAGTCCCCAAAGATCTCTTGCATCACGGAGTTCTATGTCTTCATCCTTAATTAATAAAAAAACAGGGTCTTCACTGATTCCCTTAAGGAAAACTCCATCATATCCTGCTTGCTTTATTTCGGGTCCTAGAAAACCGCCGCAATTTGCGTTGCCCCATCCCTGGGTTAATGGAGATTTGGACACAACACTAAATCTGGCTGACAAAGGAATTGTTGAAGAATTAAACAACCCTGGAACGAATCCAAGGATGTTTTTTGGTCCAAGTGGATCTATGTTTTTCTCTAATTTATTATATAGATATTTTATTCCAAGGCCTAATCCACCAAAAAATTTTTCATAGACTTCATTATTTATTTTAGTTTCTTTAAAATCCTTTTTTGATAAATCAACTTTTAATATTTTTTTATTAATTCCTTTCATTAATCTCAGTTAAGTCATAATATTCTTTATTTTCTCTTTTAAATAAAGAAAAATTCCTCTAGAATTGATTTGAACCCATTTTCTTCTAAATTCGGATGTAATTGTTCTTTTAATAGTTTTTACAACAAAAGATGGTCTTTTTATGAATTCTGAATACGTAGAATCAATTAATGAATCCAATTGGTTCTTTGATAATTTGCTCTTAACTTCATGTTGTTTGATTGGTTCCTCAATTTTTTCGTTTATGAAATCTTCATCTAAGTACCCTTTTTCTTTCATTTTGTTCCAAAGAGTGGTGTTTGGTTTTAGGGTTAATTTTGACACTACTAAACCATCTATATCTAGGTTTTTTGCGAATTCTAGTGTTTGTTTTGCTTCTTCTTTTGTTTCATCAGGAGCGCCTAACATAAAAGTCGCTATAACAACACTTATTCCAGCGTCTCTAGCTTCTTTAATCATTTTTTCTGCTAGATCAGGATCAAGGGGTTTATTGTAGTAATCCAGTATTCTTTGGTTAGCGCTTTCAATTCCTAAGAGGATTCCTTCACAACCCGCTTTTTTCATCTTTTTAAAGACTTTACTGCTTCCAACGTTAGCTGATAGTTGAGCACACCAATAGATATCCAAATCTCTTTTTATTATTTGGTCACATATTTTCTCAACTCTTTCCTCATCCGCCGCAAAGTTATTATCGATAAAGAAGAAGTGGCCATATCCTTTTTTATGAAGTTCTTCGAGTTCATCAACAACTTTTTTTGGAGATCTTGGTCGCCAGGAATTTTTTTCAGATAAACAGAAATTACAGTTATTGGGGCATCCTCTTGATGCCAATATTGGTGTATATTTCTCGACACTTAACCTAACTTCTGAATCTCCAAGAGGAAAAGAAAGATCATATTTTTTGTCCAATAAAGACCTATCAGGGTTTGGTAAGTTGTCAAGTTCATTGATTGTTGGAATTCCATCATTAATTACTATTTCGTTATTTTTTCGATAAACAAGTCCTTTTATATCCTGGACTGGCTTTTTTTCTTCTAATTTATTTAAAAATTCTGGTAAAGTTTCTTCAGCTTCCCCTCTCAGTACATAATCGATGAATTCATATTTTTTCATTATTTTTTTGGGAAAACTAGTTGCTAATGGGCCTCCATATAGAATTATTTTTTCTGGGTATTTTTCTTTGATTTTTTTAGCTAAACTGTGAGCATTTTCACTTGTTCCTACTAAGGCACTGAATCCAATTACTTTTGGGTTATCTTTATTTATTAATTCAAGTATCTCTTCTTCTGTTAGTTGTTCTGCATCATTGTCGATTAACTTAACTTCATGGCCTTTTTTTCTTAAGTTAGTAGCAATATACAGAAGTCCTAGAGGAGGGGAGGAACCTGTTGTACGAAAAGAATAAGTTTTTTTCTTTGGATGGAACTCGAACCAGGAGTCGTCACAAGCAGGGTTAATTAAAAATATCTTCATATTTATCAAGGTGTGATGTAGGTATTTTTAATTGCAGGCAACTTTTCTTCTATCTTAATAGCATTCTGGGAACATATTTGTGTGCATTTTCCACAATCAACGCATTTCCATTCTTGTATCACAAAGATATCATCTTTTTCTTGTATAGCTTCTGTTGAACAGATATCACTGCATTCCCCACAATTACTGCATTTATCCAAATCAATTTTGGGGACATGAAATGATGAAATGTTTTTTAGGTTTTCTTTTGAGACATTAAATTGCTTTGCTAACTTATTCAAGTAATGAATAGTTTTTTTTCTTTTATTTGTATTGTAGTGTTCGAGGGGCTCATCTTTTATTTGTTTATTAGAAAAACCCATATCGAGTTTTGTTTTACTCAAGGTCTTTGTCGCAAAATCATTTATTTCTCTATTAATTTCTTTATAATCTCTACCACTGGTTTCTATAAATTTTACTCTATCTTTTAATTCTGTGTTCTTAAAAACTTCTTTAAATTTTTTTAATAAATTAATTATGTATTTTTGAGAATCATTGAAGCAGTCTTCACATCCCAAAATCAATGTTCCTTGACCATTTTCTATAAAAACCTCTAAGATGTCTTTAAGACTAATTTCAGATATACAAGAAACATAGATAGGAATAACTTCTGTAGGATAATTCAAGTTTTTTTCTCCAATAATCTTTAAAACCTTTTTTGGGTCTTTATTACAACTAAAAACAATTATTATTTGATTTAATTGATTTGAATTACTTCTTAATCCTCTCAATTTTGTTTGAGATTCTTCTTGGGAAAGAACTGAGTTCATTGATGATTTTAGGTCTTTTTTGGGCCTATAACTAATTAGGTTCAAAGGACAACTGTTACTGCAGATTCCGCAGATCATGCATTTCTTTTTGTCCACAACTAGTTTTTGGTCATAAAAAGAATCCTGGGGACATGCTTCCTTACATACATCACATCTCCATTTCTCTGTGCTTGGACAATTACTTCGATTTATTTTTAAGTATTTATCTTTTCCAGACCCAAAACCAGGTTCCATGCATAAAGTATTTTTTTTATTAACTTCATCCTTTGCCTCTGGAGTTTTTGTTTTCTTTAATTCGGTTATTTTTTCTTTTAACATTCTTTTAACTTTATCAGTTATTTTATCTGAATTAACCGAATAAACTAAGTTTTTTTTTTTTTTTAATTCAATCAATGAACTTGATTTAGTTTTAATATCACTTAATTTAGGACATGCAGCTATTATAGTTTCTTTTTGGTTACTTTTTGTGTCTATGGCTTCTTTGATATCTTGTAATTCACAGAGTTCTTCATAAATTTTAACATCACTGATTTCTTTTCTTGAGTTTAAAAAAACTCTTATTTGTTTAGCGTCTAATTCTTTGTTATCACAAGTGCAGATTATAGTTTTCATAGGTTTTTCACTTTATGTAATTTATTTCTTGAAGAACTAAAAATCTTGTTTTTATAGACTAAATGAACCAAAAGAAATGTTTTTAGTTAGTTAAAAATAAAAAAAGAAAAGAAAATGTGTTTTTTTATCTTAGTTGACTAGCTATGTCTTCAGCTATTTCGGTAAGACCTAGTGATTCTAATTTAGATTGTGTTGGAACTCCTTTGTCTTCGCTCCAGCTTCTTTTATTCCAGTATTCTGGTAGTGCTTCGTCGAATAATGCACTTGAATCGCCTTCGTATGCTGCTCTTCCTGCTACAGGACCATTTGGTGATTCTTTCCACCAATGAGCTGGGAACATATCTTTTGTGTCCCATTCTTCCTTTGGATTCTGTATCTCTTGGGTGTATAAGTTAAATATTCTTCCAAGGTTCCAAGCTCTTTCTCCTACAGCTCTGAGATCAGCTTCTCCTAGACTCCATCCTGTTGCTGCGTTTACCATTTTCTTCATTCCTTCTATTCCCCAGTATCCTTGCGCAAAGCTACAGTATACGAGGGAGTTAACTAAGGAAGTTGTATTCTGTGCTTGTGGTGTTGCTCCTCCTGTATGTATAATTGGTCTGTATTGTGTTACATATTCTAATGCGTCTTTATCTCTTCCACTTCTAACACCATGTGCTGGTTGTCCATATCTTTTACCTGTTTGTGAATAGTCCATTATTGTGTCATATTCTGCGTCATCTGGTACATTGTCGTTTCCTTTCTCTTCAGCAAAGTATTTGGCTGTTTCCCATGTTCCTTTTGCCATTGCAGCTCCAAATTCGTTGTCTTGATCTGGTCCTTGGATAAGTAGATCCATTAATTGATCTACTGCGTGGACGTTTCCCCAATATGGTTCTTCATCGATACCAGGCATATCATCCATTGTTATTACGCCATCATTGTATAGATGTAAAACACAGCTTAAGTTTGCTCCTCCTTCTATGTAATCTAAAGCATTTAAGTCATGTTTCCAAGTAGTGTATTGTAATTTGTTTAGAGCTTCAATTAAGTCTTCTTCTGTTCCTGGATATGGATCAGCTGGTGTTAGGCCCTCAAATTTGCCTTCTTGTGGGAATACGAAACCTAGGTTTCCGCCTACCATTCCCATTGCTTCCCAGTCAGGCATATCAGTTATTAAATCATCCATCATTTCGTCATCGCTTGATATTTGTGCAGTACTTAAACAAGTTAAGTTACATCCTGGACATGTTTGTTTTTTAACCCATGATGCATTGTCCATAAATGAACCACTAAATGCCTTTGGAGATAATGGATCCGACCATGCACTGTATTTCCAGTTCCATATTGGATATCCTCCTTCCCAGTTACTTGTTGCTGGACTTATTCCCGGTGTTCCGTATTGTCTCCAGAAATAACTTCCACTTTCAGCGTCTTGAATTGATTTTACTGTGCTTAAGTAATCTGATCTGTTGGCTAGGGGATGCCCCATTGTTCCTCTAACAGCTATACCTTTTAAGTTTTTGGATCCAGCTATTGCTCCATTTCCATGTCGTCCATGAGCTCTAGCTCCTTCTGTCATCGTTGCTCCGTACCATACCTTGTTTTCAGCACCTGGACCTATTACCCAACATGCTGCATTTCTTTTGGCTCCGATTTTTTGGTCATCTTTTGGTGGTTGTAGGTTTGCCCATTCTTCGGTCATGTCTGCTTCTTTTAACATGTTTTGTTCATGAGTTTCTATGTCGGCTACTACTCTGTTTTTCATGTATGTTTCTGAGTGCTCGATTTTTGTTCCCCAGATATCTGTTGCGTCTCTAAATTCGACTTCTCTATCTTTAACAGCTAGCCATATTGGATCAGAAGCTTTTCCTACTACTTGGATACCATCTAAGCCTGCTAATTTTAGTTGTTGAGCATGTTGTCCTCCACAGAGGGATACACCAGAATAATTGTAAGGTGATTTGGTTACTGCAGTAGCCCGATTGTTTGGTCCTACTCCATTTACAGGTCCTACGAGGTACTGTAACATGTTTTCAGGATCAAAAGGTTTAACGTCTGGACTCACTACTCCTTCTTTGAATAAATAGTACATTCCAAGTGCTTCGCCACCTAAGAATTTTTTGTATACATTTTCAGGTGGTTCTATTATTGTTGATGATTCGTTTGATAGATCTACTCTAAGTATCTTTCCCCAAACTCCATTTGGTAATGCCATTTAGAATTCCCTCCTATGGTTATATAATTTTCTGTAAAGTAACATGGCTTGTTCTTCGGGGCTGTGTGCGAAATATCTTCCATCCATTCCTGGTGAAGCAAATTCTATTGCGTCTTCTGGACATGCTTCAGCACATGCTGGTTTTCCTCCACACATAGTGCATATTTGGGCTAATTCTTCTTTTGGATCGAAGAATATGTTGCTTCCAAATTGTTCTTCGCATATTTCTAGGCATTTTCCACAATCTTGTAGTCCTAGGCATTGGTCTCGGTTCACTTTTTTGTATCCCATTCCTGTGTAGTCTTCTTTTCCTTCTCCTTCTGGAACGGTTTCGATGCAATCAGGTGGACAGACTTCTGCGCAAGGATAGTTACTGGTTCCTTCTGCCCATTCCTCTAAGTTACAGTATCGGCATACATTTACGGTGTCAACGAATTGGAATCTTGTTGTTCTTATTCTAGCATATTCGAAATTTAAGGTGTTTTCTGCTGTATCTGGAGCTATTTCTTCTTGCCATTTTTCTGCACAAACTTGTTCACAGACTCCGCAGCCAGTGCATTTTGTGTAATCAATTACCAGCATTCTACCAGCTTTAGGTTCTGGTTCTCCATCCTGGTGCTGGGATTCTAGATGCTGTTTAAGTTCTGATTCAGATCTAAATGTTGCATCACAATATGGGCAAGCGAATTGAGTTGTTGTTTGGTTTCCATTTCCAGGGCCCCCATTTAGACATCCTGAGATGCCTATTGCAGCGGCTGATCCAGCTACTGCTAATCCCTTAAGGAAACTTCTTCTATTTACATCATTGTTATCTATAGAAAGTCCATTTTCTCTCGATTTTTCTTTACTCATTTTTTCCTCTGATTAAAAAATTGTTATTCGTTTATATTAAATTTATTAATTATTTAGGATTTATTAGATTACTTGAGAGTGATTATAAAGTTAAAATATTTTTGTTTTAATCTTACTGTAATCATAATTAATTAATTTAACAAAAAATTGTTTAGAATTGTTATTATTATTAATTAATATTAAAAGAAATGTAATTAAAAACCATTAACAAATTTGGCTTAGTCGATAAAAAAACAACCATTAAATTAAAGTAACCTCATAAAAAACTTTTTATTTTATGTTAGAAACATAAAGAAAATTTATCCACAGATTTAATAAATCAACTAAGATAATTATTATCCCAACTATCCAAACTACTACCCTAAAAAAATTTATTGAGGTGAAAGATTTGACTGAAATTCCTGAGGGAATGTACTTAATCATGAAAAATAGATCCCATTACTATAGGCTCCTAACTGAGTTTTTCAAAAACCCTGTAAACGAAGATCTACTATTAGGCTTAAGTAAAGAAAGTTTTGGAGGAATCACCCAAAATCAATTTGAGAATTACCCAGAACTAGAAGAAGGAATAGAACTAATACATAATTTCGTCTGTGGTTCCGATTCAGAAAAATTAATTCAAAAAATAAAAGAAGACTATGAAAATATTTTCAAAACCGATTTTAAACCAAAAGAATCACAAATAAAAAAATTAAATAACTCAGATAAAAAAAACCTAAAAAATAATTTAATAAATTGTTACGAAGAAAACGAATATGAATTCAAAGAAGAATTTGATGATTTAAACCCTGATCACTTCTTAGTAGAAACCTCTTTTATGTTACACCTTACGATAGAACTAAGAAAAGAAATTATAAATAGAAACCCAGAAAAAGTAAAAAATTTATTCTTAACCTCAAATGATTTTTTCAACAACTACGTAATCAATTGGTTCCCAGAATTCGCAGATGAGATTTATAAAAGATGTTCAATAGATTATTATAAAGGAGGGGCAAAGCTAATTAAGAGCTTTGTGGAATTAGATAAAGATGTTTTCCCTTTGTTTTTGGAAAAATTTAATAAAAAATAATTTCTTCATAAAACTTTTTTTGTTTCTTTTAATAATTTCTTTAATCACATCTGTTTGTGGATGCACTCTCAATGACAAAAAAAACAAAGATGCAAGAAATATTGGTGAACCAGTCTTTGTTCAAGCAGAAAAAGGTGAGGCAAACACTACAATAATAGCTGTTAGAGATTACAAAATCACTGATCAACTAAAAACTAAAGAAGGTGTTTTAGAAGCAGGAAAAGATAAAAAATTCTTGTTATTTGAAATAGAAACAGGTGTTTTAATTAAAGAAAACGAAATTTTCTTAGAAATAAATAATAAACAATTAAATGGAATTAATAGCCATAATAGGACCTTTTCTATAAGAAAAAAAGAATTAATAGATTATATATACATGGTAGAATCTCATAGTAGTTCTATAGGTCTTTACCCTGGTGCAGTTATACAAGGATGGGTTATATTTCGGATAAATGAAGACATAAAGCCACAAGAGACATATATAAAATTAAAACCAGATATAGTTCATAAAAAAGAATTTAGATGGAAAGTCCCTGAATAATGATTTCAAAAAGTTTATTTTAATTTATTATGTAAAAAAATAGACATTATTGTTAATGCTCCTGCCGCAAATATTAAATATAATCCTAATTCAAAACTTGTTATTAATTTAGCACCATGTACAGTTGTAGTTCCAGAAGCTGGTAATTCAAAAGGAGCTCTAAACATACCAACACCGTATTGAGAAGCTTCTTTTACTCTTTCATAGATT
>CAYPLQ010000048.1:0-5108 GCA_964411605.1 uncultured archaeon
AATTGGGGTTCCTGTGTCTTGACAAATTGGTTTATTTTGTTCTTTTGCTATTTTTAAGTTATTTATTATGTTTTCTAGTTGTGACTTAGCAGGGCCAGTTTCTTTTTTTATAGCTTCTTTGAGGTCTTTTATAACATAAGGAGGGAGTGTTGTCTCTGCCTCCAAGATTGCTTTTTTAGTTTTCTCAACAAATTCTTTGTATTCAATCATTTGGAAACACAAGTTATTTTTTAAACTACTACATTATTAATAACGTCGACTATGGATGCAAAAAATAAAAGAATGGTCATGAAATTCGGTGGAACCAGTATTAAGGATGAGGAGATGATTGATAAAGTAGTTTCGATCATAAAGAAAAAACACGATAAGGGAATAGAGTTAGTAGTTGTTGTTTCTGCTTTTGCTGGAACCACGGACCAGTTAATTGAGGTTGCTGAAAAAACAAAAACTGGTTCTAAGGAAGAGGCACTGAATTTAGTGGAGAAAATAAAAAGAAGGCATCTTAGTGTCAGTGAAAAAGTGTTTGAGGAAGAAGAGATACGAAAAAATGTTTTGGAAGAGATTGAGTCAAAAATAAATGAACTTAAAAACTTTATTGAAAATGTGAAAGAAATTGGTGACCGTGAATTGGATTTTTTTATGTCTTTTGGAGAAAAACTTTCTGCTCCTGTTATTAGTGGTGCTTTAAGAGAAAAAAATATTTCTTCAATCCATATGACTGGGAAAGAAGCTGGAGTAATAACAGATAATGTTTTTGGAGAAGCTAAACCCCTAGAAGAAAGCTCTAAGTACATAAAAAGAAATCTTTCTGAATTATTAACTGAAAAAATCCCTGTTGTTACGGGATTTATTGGAGGATCCGAGGACGGTGACATAACTACATTGGGTAGAGGTGGAAGTGATTATACTGCTTCTTTGATAGGTAAAGCAATTGAAGCGGATGAGATATGGATATGGTCCGATGTAAGTGGTGTTTTAACTTGTGATCCCTCAATAATGCCTGAAGCAAAACCACTTAAATCAATTTCTTATAGAGAGGCGATGGAGTTATCTTATTTTGGTGCAAGTGTTTTACATCCCAAAAGCATTAAACCAGCTATTGAAAACAATATCCCAGTTATAGTTAAAAATACATACAATACTGAGGCAAATGGAACTAAAATTGTAAAAGAAATGAAAAAAGTGGAGGGAGTTGTTAAGGGAGTTTCTGTTGAAGAAAAAGTTGCTTTATTAAATATCTCTGGTCTAGGAATGCTGGGTACACCTGGAGTTGCAGCTAATATACTTGACTCATTGGCAAGTAAAAACATCAATGTTAAAATGATTAGCACAGGATCATGTGAACCCACTATTTCTGTTTTAATTGATGAAAAAGACTTAAAAAAAGCTAATAGATTACTAAAACAGGATCTAGAAAAAGGCCCAGTTGAAGATATTAGTTATGAGGAAGATGTTGCAGTTGTTTCAGTCGTAGGAGCTGGTATGGCCGGAACACCTGGTGTAGCTGGCCGTGTTTTCAGTACAATGGGAAAAAATGAAATTAATATAAGAATGATTAGTCAGGGCTCATCTGAATTCAATATTTCTTTCGTAATAAAAGAAAAAGATATAAAAAAGGGAGTGAAAGCACTTCATTCCGAGTTTGATTTAGAAAAAATAGGAGTTTGAAAAATCACAAATCAGTTAAATCAAGCTCCTCTACATCGTCTTTTTCTTCTTTCTTTGGTTCTTTTTCTTTCTCTAACTCTTTTCCTTTGAATTCAGTTTCTTTTTCCTCATGTTCTTCAGTTTCCCCTATTATTTCATTTTCCTCAGTGGTTTTTTCTTCTTGCTCTTCTTCAACTACTGAATTAAGACTTTTCTTTATCATATCTATGTATTTTTGTTTTTCGAAATCATAATGAGTTTTTAGTTCCTCTTCTACATCATTTATTCTCTTCAAAGTTTTTTCAGATGTTTTAACTATCCATCTATCTCTTTCGATTTCATTTGATTCCTTTATTACTTCTGGCCGTATTGATGTAATTGATGTCTCTTCATCAGGTTCATATAGATTTGATTTTCCTGTTACAGCTACAAACAATGGGGGAATGGCATCAGATAAGAACTTTGTTGCCTCAGGCTGGAAATTGCCTGCATAAAGCAAGAATTCTCCTGTTGGATCTGAAACTCTGGCCCTATATAGTTCTTTGTCTTTTCCTATGTCACTAACCTCTGTTAAGACACCTATTATGAATAATCTATTGCATTTAGCACCTGTTGGCGTAATTATGTAAGATGGAGCGTATTCAGTGTCTCCAGCTCTTTCTTGTAAATCTGACTCAGCATATTCTTTTGCAAAAACTCTTTTAGCAACTTCTCGCATCTACATAGCCTCCATTTCATTAATTTCATTTAACAATTTCTTTGCTTTTTGCTCTGGATCCCATTGAGTTTCTCTGACTTCATTAACAACAAAATTGTTTCCTATGGCTCTTCCTTGAACGATTATTGTTTTTCCTATAATGTCCTTCATTTTTTCCTGAACAACTGATCTATCTAAAGCATCTCTAGCCATTTCTTTAGCTTCTTCTAATGTGATACCAGTTATTTCTTCAGTTACTTCTTTTGGAAAAGTTGCTTGTATTGTGCCTTCACCATCATCCAAAACACCTTTTATTCTTAAATCGGCTTCGGCTTCAACTTCTCCATGTTCTTGACATTCCCCTCCTTTAGTAACTCTATTACATTGAGGGCAACGCATCACTAACCCGCTTCTATCTAAAACATCTATTAATGTTGCTTCTACTTCGGCTACGTAAACATCTTCTACTTCCTTTATTGTTACTTTCTGAGGTGATTTGAGTTCACTTAATGATGGAACAAGTTCTTCATTCGCTTCTTCTATGTCTGTGTAATCTCCAATCTGTAATTCTGGGCGATTCTGCCATTCTCTTGTATATGAGTTCCTTATTTGGATTACTTCTCCTTCTTCATATGGTAAATCTTTCCATGCTGTGAAATTAATTACTCCAGTTTCATCTCCTAGTGTTCCAGAAATAACTTCTCTTTCTTCGCCTTCTACTTCTATTTTCCTTTTATTTTTTCGAATTACTCTAGCAACTAAGTCTATTCCTGTTTCATCTGGTTCTATTTTGTTGATTTTCTGTTTACCTGCTTTATTTTGAGATCTATCTTCATATTTCCTAATTATTGAAGAAACAGCTTGGTCCACTGGTACTTTGTATTCATTAATTAATTCCTCTAGGCCATTCCTTATTTCTTCTTTATCGTAGTCACTTAGAGATTCATCTACTTTTTTAAGAGCTTCTTTTATTTTTTTCATAAACCTTACCTCCTGGTGGGTAAATGGAGGTTCCTAGTAAAGATTGTTGTTTTTACTAGCTTATATACTCTTACTAGTGTTAGGTGAATGTATTCGTTCTGTCTCCACCCACCTAAATCATTGATCTAGGAAAGAGACTTCTTGGCACAGAAGTTAATCAAAAAATCTTCACGAATTCTTCTTTCATTTCTTTTAATCTATTTCAAGAAACCCGGTAGTTCTTGACAAAAGAATCTATTCGTGGGAAACCACAATTATATATTAAGAAAAAAATACAGTTGAATGGTGAAGTTTAATGAAATCAGAATTAACGACATTGATGGATCTTGATGTTTATACGAATCAGGGAAGATATGTTGGAAAAACAGAAGATGTTATTTTAGATGTTGATGAGACCAAGACTTCTAAGTTAGCTATTAATGATTTGAATAGCGCCATTAGAGAGGAATTTAATAATCCTAGTGGAGTTTTAGTTCCTTATAGATGGGTTTTAGCTGTTGGGGACATAGTTATTGTCAAGAAGTTACCTAAAAACGTTGAATTTAAAGAGGGAGAGGAAAAAGAAGTTGAAGAACAAGAACAGGAAGAGGTTAGTGAAGAAGAGAGTAGGCCTGAGAAAAGGAGAAAAAAAGAAGGTTTGTTTGAGTACTAAATTATTTTTTCCATTTTTCTGAAATCTCTTCTTTTTGTTCTTTTATTTCTCCTTTAGCTTTTCTTTCACTGATAGGTACTTTTCTTATACTTAATAATGTTATTATAATCAATAATAGCATAGACAATGAAATTACAGAGAATATGAAATAACCAGGTATGATTCCTATTTTTGCTCTATTTAGGATTTCAAAGAAGGAAGAAGTTCTTTTTGGATGAATTAATAATTTGATTAGCCAAGAAGAAAATATTACAATTAATATCCAGATATATATTCTTTTCAATCTCCTGCTCACAGCTTCCAGTATTGTTATTTTGAATCTAGGTTTTTTTAGGTCTTCTCCTAGTGTTTTTTTCCAATTAATGTTTTTTGGTTTTGAGATATCAGGGCATAAAGATGTACAAAGATAATATTCTTCTAATATCCTTATTCTAGCTCTCCATAAATCATAGAATCTATATCTTCTTGATTCCATAATTAAAAAAATTATTACTAGGAAAAAACCAAATAAAAGAACTAAGTGGGTTCTTTGAGTATTCGAGAACACCCAAGTTATTACTGCTGCTGTTATAACAACAGACCAGTTTGTTGTTCTATCCATCCTTGTTCTCCAAGTATTTACTCTTGAAATTTCTCCTCTGTAGTATTGGGTTAATATGTTATCGAGTCTTTCATCCACCATTGGATTAAGCACCTACTGCTTCTAGGAACCTATTAGTTATTCCATTTTCAATTAAGTCCATTAAAACTTTTTTATTTTCAATTGCACCGAATTCATCTATTGATATTTGGGCTCCAGCCATTCTTTGGTGACCTCCTGCTGAACCGATTTCTCCATAGGCTTCTCTAATAGCTTCACCTAAATCAACTCTTACATCTGTGTTTCTGGCTGAAACTTGAATCTTGTTTTCTACTTTACCAAAAACAATTGCTGTTGAAACTCCTTCTAGTTTTATCAAATAATCAGCGGCTTGTGGTAATGCGTCTTTGTTTTTTGTTTCTCCTACGTTTGAGATTAAATAAGAACCAATAACTTTTCTATTTTTAATGGCTTCGCCTAAAACATCTAGAGTTTCTGCTTCCATGGCTTGTGATTCTATCTCTCTTAATAAGTCTTTGTTAGCAAATTGA
>CAYPLQ010000048.1:5118-8657 GCA_964411605.1 uncultured archaeon
GTAAAGTCTGCAGTGTTTACGTTTCTCTTTAACTCCAATGTATCTGTCCTTATACCAAACAAGAAAGCTGTTGCCAAATCCTCATCTATTACTATATCCAGTTCTTGGATATATTTTGTTAAAATCGTGGAACTTGAGCCTACATCACTCCTAATATCAAAGAAATCAGCATTAATATCCTCAGTATCAACTTCATGGTGATCTATTACTATATCCAATTCCAGGTCTTTTGGCAATGCGTTGTTTTCTCCTGGAACAGATGAATCAACTAAAGCTATTTGATCATATCCCTCCACTCCACCTACTTCTTCGAATTTTTTTAACTCAATACCTAGTAAGTTAACAAATGCCCTATTTTCTTGGTGACCTATTTCTCCACTATACACGATGTCCGAGACCCTATCTAAGGAATTAGCTATTTCTTTTAACCCCATTGCAGCTGAAATTGCGTCAGGATCTGGATTAGAATGAACAAATATTCCTAACTTCCCGCTTCTGGATTTTAATTTTGAATACAATTCTCGGGACTTTTTTATGCTCTTCAGATTCTGCATCTCTCTTATTACGGTATCAGCCATCATTTTTGAAGGTATTATCGCAATATCGGCTCCAAGTTCTTCAAAATCTTTTTTGGTCATTAAGTCATTTGCTCGAGCTATTATTGTTGATTCAGAGTTTATTTCTTTGACTATTTTAATAGCTTTTCTATTAGAATCTATTTCAGGTGTTAATAATAAAAATGTCTTGACATCTGTAAAATCAATTTCCTTTAATTCATTTATTTCTGATATTTCACCATAATAAGCATTAAATCCTTCATTTCTTAGGTATTCAACTCTTTCAGGATCAGCATCTATCACTAACAGTTCTTCTTCATCCATTAGTTTTTCTGCCACGAATTTCCCAGTGCTTCCTCCTCCAAAGATAACTACACTGGGTTCATATTGGGTTTGTTCTTCAGCCATTTTCTTTAATTTTTGATAATTTTTTAACCAAATCTATGTTATTTATTTCATTTATCTCCAAATCATTTTTAGTTGCTTCAAATGCTTCTTTTCCTTTTTCTGTTCGAATCAATACTGTTGAAAAACCTTTCTTGGAATCAATCGATCCAATACTTAGATCAGAATAATAACCTTCAAAGTCCTCACAGAAACTGCACGCCTCTGCAGAACAATTATTTATCTCTTCCAAATCAATTTTTTCCTTGTATTTTTCTGTAGTAACCATTAACTCTCCTGATTCGATTCCAATTCTGGTTATGTCTTCTTCTTCAAGGCCTCTTTCTTTTAATTCATTCATTAAGCAGTTGTAATCAAAATTCTGCATGCAAAACAAACTAATTAAATAAGAAATCTGGTTATATTCATTTTTTTGTAAGTACCTAGCAGCTTTTATATGGCAAGGTGTTCCCACTATTGCAACTTTACTGTTTTCTTTAGTGTTTTTTAATTCCTTAAGTAACGAAACTAAACCATATTTTGTTCCAGCAGTTTCTTTGACCTCTTCTTTTGTTTCTATCAATGAAGGAATTGGTCTTAAACCATCTTTTTTAGTTACTATTGCGGCATCTATCTTTTGTTTCTCCAATAATTTTTTTATAATAGCTGATACAGCTCCACCATCTAGAGCGATTGATTTAATTTCTCCTCCCTTTGCTTGTGCTGAAAAACACTTTTTTATGTCACTTTTTTCGAAGTCCTTGACAGTTGCAGAACATGCTTCGTAGCACTTACCGCATTCGATGCATTCACCTACTAATTTGGGAGAGTGATTTAAGTCTATAACTTCAACTGGGCAAACTACCTCACATGCTCCACATAGGTTGCATCTATTTTGCTTAATGACTTCGTTTTTTAATTCCTTGTAATTCAATTTACCACTTCTCTTTGTGTATTAATTCATCCAAATTCTTTCTCAGAGGCTTTTTTGGTTCCTCAACCGGGTAACCTACAGGCAATATGGTTACAGGTCTGATGTGTTTAGGTAAATCAAATTCTTTTTTTATTTTTTCCTCATCAAAAGCCCCTATCCAACAAGAGCCTAAGCCCATCGAATGTATCTTTAATAAGATATTCTGAGTTGCAGAATCAGCATCCTGGATACAATACAATTCCTTTCCTCTCTCTCCATATTTCTTTGCTGATCTTTTTTTGTTAGCACACACAATTATGATGACTGAAGCCTCTTTTATAAATTCTTGATTGGCTGCATTACTTATTTCGGATTTACCCTCTTCCCTTCTGACTAAAATAAAGTCTCTAGCTTGTAAATTCCCTGCAGAAGGAGCTAATTGACCTGCTTCCAATATCTCCCTGATTTCTTTGGATCCAACTTCTTTTTGTTTAAATTTCCTTATGCTTCTTCTATTTTCAATTGCCTCATTTATTTCCAATTAAATCCCCCTTTTTCGTGTAAAAAATAATTAGAGCAATTTGAGTTCTTTAACTATTTTATATCTTATTAACTAAAAACATTTTACTTAGTTATTTTTTCTTTACCACTTTACCCAAAAAGCTAAGCATCTAAATTAAAAATTTTAGGTTTCTTGAAATAGTTTTTATTTTGTATTGGGTAAGTAGAAATTATTTTCTATTTTTTTTAAATACGTGATTATAGAAAATATTTATTTAATTCGATGTATTAATATAATCGATTTTTGGTTAAATATGATTACTACATTAAATCTTGAATTAAAGGATGTTCCAGGTCAATTAGAAAAGGCATTAGAGCCTTTTAGTGAATATAATGCTAATATTGTTAGTGTTGTCCATCACCGTGAAAATAAGACTCCTCGAGGAACTGTTCCAGTTGAGATTAAAGTTGATGTAGGTGATGAAGTTGTTGATTCAATTATCAGGAGTTTGAGGAAAAGGGACATTGAAATTGTTCAGATAGGTGAAGAGAATCTTAGTCAATCTTTCTTTGTTATTCTAATAGGACATGTTGTTCATTCCGATATTATGGACACTATTGATAGAATTGATGACACAGGGTTTTCTGAAGTAAAAGATCTTTCCTTGAAGATGCCAGGTATAAATGAAGAGTCTTCTGCTCGTTTATTGATCAAAGCTGATGGAAAAAAAGGTGTTAGGCAAACAATTGATTTAGTTCAAGATTTAGCTGATGAAAAAAACCTAAAATTAATCACTGAAATGGATGTTTGATTATGAAGATAGCAATAGTAGGTTTCGGGACTGTTGGCCAGGAGATAGCTAAGATTTTGGAGAACAAAAAAAGTGTTTTAGAAAAAAAACATGGTTTTAGTCCTGAAATTGTTTTGGTTGAAGATTCTAGGACACAGCTCAGTAATAAAAGAGGTTTAGACATCGAAGAAGTTCTCAAAAAGAAAAATAAAAATGGGGATCTAGGTTCTGATAAAAAAGTTTCTTTGAAAGATTTTGATTATGATTTATTGATTGAATGTACTCCTACTAACTTAGAAGATGGTGAACCTGGTTTAAGTAATATCTTAGATGCTCTTAAAAGAGGGAAAGACGTGGTTACTTCTAATAAAGGCCCTTTAGCCATTGCTTGGG
>CAYPLQ010000048.1:8667-9344 GCA_964411605.1 uncultured archaeon
AAAACGATCTATGGAAAAAAATGGATCTAAAATTAGGTTTGAAGCTGCTGTTGGAGGAGCTATGCCTTCTATTAACTTAGCTAATGATGCTTTAGCTGGAAATGAAATTAAACAAATTCGTGGAATATTAAATGGAACCTGTAATTATATCCTAAGTAGGATGAAAGAAGGAAATTTGCCTTATAGCCATGTTTTGTCTGAAGCACAGGATTTAGGGATAGCTGAGGCAGATCCAAGTTATGACGTTGAAGGAATTGATACAGCCTTAAAGATAGTTATTTTAGCTAATTCGGTTTTAGGTATGAATGCTAGTTATAGTGATGTAGATGTTACGGGTATTACTGGAATAACTCTTGAGGCTCTGGATTTAGCAGAAGAGGAAAACAAAGTTATTAAATTAATTGGTGAAGTAAATGGAAATGGATTACAAGTAGCTCCTAAAATGATTCCAAAGGCACATCCCTTAGCTGTGAGAGGTACTTTAAATGTTGCTTCGCTTAAAACTGATTTGGCCGGTGAAGTAACTGTTACAGGGAAAGGAGCTGGAGCCAGTGAAACTGCAAGTTCTATCTTGAGTGACATACTTTATATACATAAGCAAAAAAACATGAAGTAAACTTTTCGTGACCTCCTCACCTACCTAACTGTTGGTTAGGAAGGTGCTTCCATCCATTCAC
>CAYPLQ010000049.1:0-4286 GCA_964411605.1 uncultured archaeon
TTCTAAATCCTCATTTTCTTTCTCTAGATAAGTTTTTGCTAAATCCAAAAAACCCGTTTCATCATCTACAGAAAAAACTTTAATCATTTATTCCCTTAAGTAAAAAAGATACTTCTTTATGTATTTTTTGAGTAAAAAATGAAGTCACTATCACGTCTTTGATTAAAAAATTTAGGTATTTTATTAAATAGTTTTCAAAAAAAATTTAAAAAATCTTATCTTTAAATAAATTCCTTGTTCTTAGTATTAAATCCCACAATAACAAAATCCACAGACCATGCAGTAATAATATAAAATATAGAAGGCTTTAAAAAAACTTTTTAATTTTTTTCTTACTTGTACTTCAAAAAATATTTTTGTGAATAAATTATGAGTTGGTTTAGTTATTTTTCTACTAAATTATTTGATAGTTCAAACTACTCCTCTCCACATTTTCCCGAAATAGGGGTGACTCAAGCTTTTTTTATTTTCAACCTTGAAAAGCTTTAAAACATAAATTTTTGATTTACTAAACAATTAAGAGTCATGTGGTTTTTATATATCGTTTATTTGCCTAAAACTACTTCATAAGTTTTTAAATTAAGTCAAATAAAGTATCTATTTCCTTGAATTAAAGTGAAATCTTTATTTACCTATTTTGGTAATTTGGAAGGTGAAACAGTTAATTTCATTATTTGGTTTTTATTATCAAAAAAATAATTCAACTGCATTTTTATAGGCAATTTTTTGTTTATCTTTCTCAGAAATATCTGCTAATTGTATGCTTCTCTTAATTGGTATAGGGTGACCATAGGGGTAATCGGATGCAAACAATAATCTATTTGCTCCAAGGTCATTCGTTAAGACCTCTATAGCTGAATGAGAAGCCTGAAAGGAGAGGTCTATATAAATATTTTTATTTTTCTTTAATTTATTTATAAAGGATTTATCTGCTTTAAAATAATATCCTCTGATAGAGTGAGCTAAAATAATTGGTGAATCTAACTCATTTGCTACATCAACAACTTCTTCAGGATGTGGTTTTTCACCCCAATGTCCGATATGTATAACTAATGGTTTTTTTAATCTATCCAATATTTTTAAATAACTCTTTATCTCTTTCATCTCAAAATTCTGAGAGTGAGGATGTAATTTAAATCCTGAAAAATTATGGAGATTTTTCAGGTCCTCTGGGGAATGTCTCTCAGGATCTATTCGCAATAAACCCTTTATCCTGTCCTCTTCTTTGGTGATTTGATTTATTTTTTTATTACCTTCTTTAATACCTTCTTTTTCATTGAAACAAAATGCTATAGCTTTATCTATGTATTCTTCTGAGAACATTTCTTTTATTTCTTCTAGTCCGACATTATTTCCATCTTTATCTTCTCCTATATGGACGTGAGAATCTATCCAAATCAATAAAATCACTCCAGGATAAAAAAAATCTTTTTTTAAATATTTTTATGAGTTTTTATTACTTGAAAATCTTTTTTAATGTTATAATATATTTAAGGATAATAATCCAATAAAACTAAACTTAACTTGATTTTAAATAAAAACCTTCATTTATCTTAGTTATCTTGTTTCATTAATAATGAATTTATAGAATTAATTTATTGAATTAATAAAAAATTTTTTGATTTAGGAAAATATGCAATATTTAAAAAATCATATTTATATGATTTATTTTTTTTATTAAATCTTTATTTTTTTTAAAAAAGATAAAGAGTAAATTAATCTACAGGATGATAGTATCCATGTAATCTAGTTTTATCCAATATATGTCCTTCTACAGATTCCATTAATTGTTTTTTTGACGCACCTTCCTCTAAATCTAATTCTTTATCTACTGCAATCAAGATAAATCTATATAGGTGTTTTTATCTGGGGGATTAGGTCCTCCATAGCCTTTTTCACCATAGTCATTCTTTCCTACCATTGATCCTTTTTGGTCCCAATCTTCAGGGATTTCACTAATTTCTGGATTGATGTTCCAGACTACCCAATGGTCCCAGATTTTTCCTGCTACAGGCTCTGCATCAGGATCATCCATAACTAAAGCAAGGGTCTTGGTTCCCGGTGGAACCTCAGAAACTGATAGAGGTGGGTTTATATTTTCTTTTGTGTACCCATATTCTTCGGGAATCTCGTCATTATTTTCAAAAGCTGAACTCTTTAAAGTTAGTCCCATTTTTTTTCCCTACTTTAGATTTGTTTACATCTAGTTTTAAATTTTTGAAACAAATTTTATTGCTAAATAAGTATTAGATAAATAAATATGTTATTAGCTTACAGATGCAGAATATGTGGAGAAACGTATTTGGGAGAAGAAAAACCTAAAGATTGTCCTTACTGTGGGGCTGACATAGAGTATTTGAAGAAAATCGATGAATATGATAGGCTCAAGTCAGATCAAATTTCAGATAAATCAAAAGAAAATATTTATGAAGCTATCGAACTTGAGATTGATAACGCTAAGTTCTATAAATGTGCTTCTAACAAAACTAAAGATGAAAAAGAAAGCGCAATTTTTAAAAGATTAGGTAAAATAGAGGCTGAGCACGCAGAAGCTTTAGCAGAGCTTTTAGAAATAGAAGAAAAAGAGATACCTTCATATGAAGATTGCTCAGAAAATGCTATTGAGAACTACAGAGAAGCACATGAAAGAGAGGATAGAGCAATTAAGCACTATAAAAAGTTCTCAAAAGAAGCAAAAGAAGTTGAAATCCAGGAATTTTTTGAAGCCTTAGCTGAAATTGAAAAAGATCATTTAGAATTATCTCAAACTAAGTTCTAAATATGAAAAATAGAGCATCTGTCTTAATAGAAGCTCTTCCATATATAAAAGAGTTTCATGATTCCGTTGTTCTGATTAAATTCGGAGGTCACGCTGTAGTTCAAGATGAGGTTCTTAAAGACATTGTCCGAGATGTAGTACTATTAAAGTACATCGGATTAAAACCAGTTATTGTTCATGGAGGAGGGCCAGAGATTTCAAGGGTTATGGAAGAAATGGGCATTAAACCAAAAATTGTTGATGGGTTAAGGATTACGGATGAAAAAACAATTGAGATTGCCAGGATGGTTTTAATTGGAAATGTTGGAACTAAAATAGTTTCAATGATTGGTCAACAGGACGCAAAAGCTATTGGATTAAGTGGAAAAGATGGAAAACTTTTTACTGCTCAAAAAAAGGGAACGAAAAAAGTAAAAATAGAAGGTAAAGAACAAGAAATCGATTTAGGGTATGTTGGAGAAGTAAAAGATATTAATACCGAAATGATTGAGATAGTTACTGAAAAATCTTTTATACCAGTTATTTCACCTATAGGTGTTGATTCAAATGGTCATTCTTTAAATGTCAATGCGGATACCGTTGCTGGAGAAATGGCAAAGAAGCTATCATCTAGGAAGCTGATTATGATGACAAATGTTCGAGGCGTATTGGAAAATCCTAGTGATGAAGAGTCACTGATCTCAGTACTCAGTTCTGATGAAGCAAATTCATTAGTTAAAGAGGGAATAATCAAAGGAGGCATGATTCCAAAGATAAAGGCATGTATTGATGCGGTCGAAAATAGCGTGGAAGAATGTCACATAATAAATGCTCAAAGAAAACATTCTCTATTGCTCGAAATACTAACTGACAAGGGAGTAGGAACAATGGTTAAGAAAAACAAGTGAAGTGACCCCTACCTAAATCAGAGATTAGAAAGGTGCCTTCTCAACTATTTAGATAATTTTTTATTAAAAAAACTCTTAGATTCTGAATTCACTAATCAATATTATGGATTTTAGGGAAGAATTTAAGTATTCATCAAATTATAAAAATGTAGCTTGGAACTTAACCAAGCACTTATGAGGTGTTTTAAGTATGAGTGAAGACGCGAAAACTCCTCCTACTCCGGTTGAGGTCGGAGAAGAATACGATGTAGAGATTGAAGATACTGGTAAAGAAGGAGATGGTATTGCTAGAATAGATAATTTTGTAGTATTCATACCAGGTGCTGATGTAGGAGATGAAGTAACGATAGAAATAAAAACTGTTAAGCATACTTTTGCAGTTGGAGAAATTGTGGAGTAAAATAAGGGAATAATTAATTTACTTCTTTTGACTTAAGTAAAAATGGCGATAAGAGAAATAGAACTAGATGGACATATCATCGATTCAGGCGTTTTACCAAAGGTATTTAACACTATACTAGATCTTGATGGAGATTTTGAGGTACTTGAATTCGATATAGGTAAAAGGAAAACAGATGAAAGCTATGCTAGATTAAGGATTGAAGGAAAAGATGAAGAAC
>CAYPLQ010000049.1:4296-9236 GCA_964411605.1 uncultured archaeon
TACCTAAAAATTTCTATACTACCACTAACCATAGAACCTATATCAGATACAAAGATGATTGGAAAAAGGTCAAGAACATTGAAATGGATTGTGCAATAGTTATTGAAGACAGTGAAGCTTATTGTAGACCTATTAGTGAAATACGTGAAGGTGACAAAATTGTTGTTGGAGAAAATGGAATCCGGGTAATTCCACCAGAAAGGCCTAGGGAAAGATCTGTTTTTGAGTTCATGAAGAGCCATGTTTCACCTGAAAAACCATCTGAGGCGATTGTGGAACAATTAGCATCTGAAATGAAAAAAGTAAAAGAAAAAGAAGACGGTAAAATTGGTTTTGTTTTGGGTCCTGCAGTTATTCACACCGGTTGCGCTGGAGAAATTGCTGAGTTAATTAAAAATGGATACGTAGATGTCTTGTTAGGTGGTAATGCCATAGCTACTCATGACATCGAGAGGGCATTATTTAATACTTCTCTTGGTATCAATTTAGACAAAGCTGAACCCGAAGCTAAAGGCCATAGAAACCATCTTTATGCAATCAGTGAAGTCATGAGATCAGGTTCTATTAAAGAAGCAATCAAAGAAGAAAAAATTGATAAGGGAATTATGTATCAATGTGAGAAAAACGACGTTGATTATGTATTAGCTGGTTCAATTAGGGATGATGGTCCATTACCTGAAGTCATAACAGATTCACAAGAAGCCCAGAACGCTATGAGAGAAGCTATTAGAGATCTAGATTTAGTTATGATGATGGCTACAACGTTGCATTCAATTGCAACAGGTAATCTTTTACCTTCTCATGTAAAAACTGTTTGCGTAGATATAAAGGAATCTACTGTAACGGAATTAACTGATCGAGGAACTGCACAAGCTATGGGAATTGTTACTGATGTTGGAACATTTGTTCCGATGTTATGTAGTAAAATTTTTAATAAATGATTTTTAATTATTTTGTTGAGGTAATTTAGATTAAAAGTAAATATTATTTACCGATTTCGATTTTAGTTGTATTTTTTGTTTTGGTTGGTTTTTTTGTATTTTATTTAAATGAAGACATTATACCAATCTTGGTTATTGCTTTACCGTTTTTGTTGTTTTTTTGTGTGGCTTTCTATTTTTTGGTTCATGAAAAATAATTTAAGTGATGAAATTATGGCTTTTTTCTTCATTTTTTAGTATTGTCTTCCATTGTTCTTTACATCCACACTTTATTTTATTTAAGTAACTAGGGTCTTGGTATAATGAATAATTCTTAATTTTCTCTATTATTTTGCCATCACATTCACCACAATTATGAATGCCTCTTTTTTTTCCGGCTGCGACGGGGTGACTTATGACATCTGATTTTACTTCTTTAGTTTCTTTGAGGACTTGGATTAAACTCCATAACCATGGAGGATTGTACTCATTATTTTTATATAATTCATTTACAATTGTGCCTCTTTGGATATTACATGGATTTATGGAGATTTTATCAGAACCTATTTTAGAAACTTTTTTTGTAGAAATTATTGTGTCTTTAATAGCTTTTTCTTCGGAAAGAAAAGGAGGTTTTAGTAATAAATATGTTTTTGGAATTGCTTCATTTTTTTTGAGTATATCTATGGATTTTTTGTAGTCATTTAAAGAAAAACCTTTATTAATGCATTCTTTTCTAACTTCATTGTTTGATGTCTCTAACCCTACACCAACAATTAAATCATCGATTTTATTTTTTAATTCCGTTATTGTTTTTTTATTTATGTATTCAGGGCGACTCTCTATGCTTAACCCGGCAAAATCATTTTTTTCCTTCAATTCCTCTACTATTTTTAATCTCATTTCTCTGGTTATCTCTTCGTTATCTAAAAAAGAACCTGAGGTAAATATTTTGACATAAAACTTATTATCTACGTCATGTTGTTTTATTGATTTTTTTAGTTGACTAAATATTTGTTTTTGGGTAACAGAGGAGCTTGCATCAAATAAATAACCACACATACTACATCCTCCTTTTTTTGCCCAACTACATCCTTTTGTTCTTAATATTATGTTTATACAATCATGTATATCGTTATTTATTCTTATTTTATCCTTCCATGTGGAAACAGGTTCCTCGTCATTTTTTACTTTTTCTTTTTCTTGTTGTCTTTTCTTAATCTCATTAGCCCAATCTTTAATTGGGTTATTTCTCATTATTTTTCCTCCACATGTCTTGTTTGAATAGCTACACCTCTATCTGATTCAAGCATCTCAAAACCACTCATTTTTGATCTTCCAACGCCAAATGCTTTTTTTCCTTCAAAGATTACTTCATCGTTTGGTCTAATTTCTTCGTCGGATTTTTTTACGCCAGGAGCTAATACAGATCCTTTTGGATAAAAGTTATCTATTTCAACTCGGTAATTATTTTTTAAATTCAAGATATGTCCTCCTTCTAGAGTTAATGAAATGGACCCATAATTGGGAGTGGTCGAAGCTATCTGATCTTGTTTCTTGAAAGTTTTTAATCTAGGAAAACGTCCTTTTGTTACAGTATTTTTAATAAAATCCTTTCCAGTGTCTTTACCAAATTGGTAATCACACATTGATCTTATAGTTTCTTTTTTTATGTTTATTTCTTCGAAATTCATGGTTTCTTTCTTTAACTCACTTAAGGCTTTTTTTGATCTTGGGTCCTTGTTTTTAGATGTAAAAACTGCTTTTATTCCTATTTCATCAAAAGTTTCCTTCATAAGTTTTCTTAACTCATCATTTAAGTGTACAACAACTTTGTCGTAGGAATTTTTTAAGAAAAAGGCTTTAGTTATGTCTTTGATTATAGATTTCTCTTGTTTCAGCCAATTACCCATAACAGGAAGATCATAATGTTGGGCAGGGTACACCAATTCGAGTTCTCTTGGAACTAAGCCAAGTGGCGACGTAATTATTAATTGATTTCCTTTATTACCTAAAACTGATTTTATTATTTGATGCGTTTTTGATAAAGAATAGGGTTTTTTTGCTGAACAGGGTAACAAGACAGCTAATTCTGTCTCAGGTGGAGTGTATCTGGTGATTATTCGGTTTCTGAACCTCTTAATTTCAGCTCTATCATAGGATTCGATAGTATTAGCAAATAAATGCCCTCTCTTGAATGTAGGTGTTCTTTTTTCTTGATATTCATAGTGATTTTTATCGAAATTCCTTAAAGCCGCTGTTGTATTGGGTTCATTTTTGATTTTTCTTTCAAGATATTCCCTAAAATTCCCCTTCTTGAGATAAAGGTTTATTTTATCTAGCTCCAATTTCAGTGAATTAATGTTATGATTTTTTAATAATTTCTTCTTTTTCTTTTGTTTTTTCTCTGATATCTCTTCTATAGTTTTTCTAGAACAAATTGAACAATTACAAGGTAAGCAATCTAATTTATCTAAATCAAAAACACCTGAATCAGTAAAATATTTATTTTTCGCTGCAGCTATTTCTGCATTCGTGGTTTCAAATAAGTCTACTCCGAAATAAACCAAAATAGCTAGTTTACTTGGTGTTGCAATTCCTGGAGCAAAAATAGCTGTATTTTCTGGTAAAGTTTCTCTAATAATTTTAATTGTTTCAATAATCTGATTTTTGAAGTTTTGAGTTTTAAGTGTCTCTAAAGTAACAATATCTGATTTTTTTGCTTTTTCTGCAAAGGACTTTCTCAATTCATTCCATCTTCCCCCACCGATAACAGGTGAATATATTCTTTCGTTTCCAACACTTATTTCAAAACTATTTTGATTACTTAAATACCTAGCAACTTCTTTAGGAGCAGAGTTTGGAGCAATTTTATTAGGCAAAATATTTATTTCAGATTCATTTTTTTTATTTTTAAGCCATAAACTCCCAAAATCCGTTAAATTACTTTCCTCATCAATCAAACAAGGTGTCTTAATCTCTTTATTGGATACCTTTATTTCCCCTTTCCTAGCTGGGCCATCCCTTTCTTTTATTTCAAAATAAACCATCTATATCACTAACATCAACTTAGTAATAAAATTTAATCTCGATTAGAACTTAAATTAATTTAGTTTAGGTATATAAATAGTCTTAATTGAAACTAAAAATAATGATTTATTTAAAAAAACGTGCTTTGTGGGTATAAAAATGAAGAAATTTAAACCTAGATTAGTTGCTTGAGAACTTACCCAAGCATGTAACTTAACTTGTAAACATTGTAGAGCTTCATCTATTAAAAAACCAGAGGAAGATGAATTATCCACAGAAAAGATTAAAGAAGTTATTGATCAAATCTCCAAAATTGGAAATATTTTGATTTTAAGTGGTGGTGAACCACTGTTGAGAGATGATATATATGAAATAGCTGATTATGCTGATAATAAGGGACTGAGAGTTGTCTTAGCCACAAATGGAACATTATTTACACATAAAAATGTTAGAAAACTAAAAAATGTTGGTGTACAGAGGGTTAGTATAAGTATTGATGGAGCCACTGCTGAATCCCATGATGAATTTAGAGGAGTTAAAGGTGCATTTAATGAATTAATTGATGGAATAAAAATCTTAAAAAAAGAAAATATGTCTTTTCAAGTTAATACAACCGTTACTAAAAAAAACATAGATGAAATCGAAGATATTTTGGATCTATCAAAAGAACTGGGTGCCAGTGCTTTACATATCTTTCTATTAGTTCCTACTGGGAGGGGAGAAGAACTTGAACACCAAGAAATCTCTCCTGAGAGATATGAAGAGGTTCTGGGTTGGTTTTTTGAAAAACAAAAAGAAGTAGAAATGGATCTAAAAGCAACATGCGCTCCTCATTTTTATAGAATAATAGCACAAAAAGATGGTGATTTCAGTGGAGAAGGATTTAGTTCTAAAACAGGAGGTTGTTTAGGTGGAAAATCCTTCTGTTTTATTTCTCGAATAGGAAAAGTCTATCCTTGTGGTTATTTACCAGTAGAAGCTGGAGATGTC
>CAYPLQ010000050.1:0-3645 GCA_964411605.1 uncultured archaeon
CTTTAACTCCTTCTATCACGTACACTATCATTTCCTCTAAGGTCTCCATTACATCTCTGTGATCTGAAAACGATGCTTCAATATCTATAGATATTGTTTCATTTAGGTGTCTTCTAGTATCATGTTCCTCAGCTCTAAAGATTGGTCCAACTTCATATACTTTATCTAAACCTGTTGCCATCATTATTTGTTTGAATAATTGGGGACTCTGATTCAAGAAAGCCTCTTTTTCAAAATAAGAGATTGGAAAAAGATCAGTTCCACCTTCTGTGGCAGTTGCAACCATTTTTGGTGTAGTTATCTCTATATGGTTTTCTTTTTCCAAGAATTCTCTAACTTTAGAAAAAGTTGTATCTCTTATTTTAAATAAAGAAGCTATATTTTCTCTTCTAAGATCTAAATACCTTGAATCTAGCCTAGTAGAAAGATCAGATTTTACATTTCCACTAATTTCAAATGGTAAAGGAGTTTTTGCTTCTGACAAGACTTTAAATTTATTAGGAATTATTTCAAATCCATTTGGAGCTCTTTCATCTTCGCTAACCTCTCCTTTTACCATTATAACACTTTCTTTAGTCAAATTTGTTAACTTTTGTGAAATTTCTTCAGTCACTTCCTTATTTGGTAATGTTATCTGTAATTTACCTTCTCTATCTCTTAAAATTACGAAAGCTACTCCACCTAAATCCCTGATCTCATGTATCCATCCAGCTACTATGACTTCTTTATCTTCTTTTTTCGGAGATAATTCATCACTATAATGTGTTCTTCTCCAGTTATCCATTTCAGTCATTTTGTCTATCCTCCCTAAACCTAGTACTAATCGCCTCTTTGTGAGAAGACATATTTTCCACATCAGCTATTTTTTCTGCAATTTCTCTAAGATTACTTAATCCTTTCTTGTTTAGATATTGTACACTACTCTTTTTCATAAAATCATCAACACCTAATCCTGAAGAAGTTTTAGCTAAACCTGCAGTAGGCAAAACATGGTTACAGCCAGTTGCATAATCTCCTATCGACACCGGACTATATTTTCCTAAAAAAATCGCACCAGCATTTTTTACTTTATCTAAATCCTCTAAAGGAGATTTCGTAATGATCTCCAAGTGTTCAGGAGCTAATTCATTACTTAACTCAAATAATTTTTCTTTCTCTCCAAAAACAATAAAAGAACGGTCTAAGGATTTCTTGACTAATTTTTTTCTATCAAGATTGTCTATTTCGTTAATTAATTTTGTTTTTATTTTTTTAGCTTTTTGTTTTTTGGTCGTAAATAACACCGAAATCGAATCTGGACCATGTTCAGCCTGTGAAAACATATCCCAAGTTATTGACTCTTCATCAGCTGATTCATCTGCAATAATAGCTATTTCGGATGGCCCAGCAACCATATCAATGTCTGTTTTTTTCTTTACTAAGTTTTTAGCTGCAGCGACATAGGGTCCTCCAGGACCCACTATTTTTTGTTTTTTACTTATTGTTTTTGTTCCTAGGGCCATTGCAGCAATTGCTTGGATACCTCCAATTTTATATATTTCATCTGTTCCCACGAGGTCACAGGCAACCAAGGTATGTGGATCTATTTTACCTTTTTTATTTGGAGGTGATGTCACTGTTATTTCTTTTACTCCTGCAATATTTGCAGGTATAACTGTCATTAAAACTGATGATGGATAAGAAGCTTTTCCCCCTGGTACATAACACCCTACCGATTCAATGGCCGTAAATTTTTGACCTAACCTAATTCCCTCACCATAAGTAGATAACTCTAAATCCTCAGGTAAAGAATTTGAATGAAATATAGCAATATTTTCCGCAGCTTTTTCTAAAGCCAAAATATAATCCTGTTCAACTTTTTCATAAGCTTCCTCGACTTCTTGTTGTGTTACTTTTAGTTCACTAGGTTCTAAACTGACATCATCGAATTTTTCTGTGAAATCACATAATGCTTCGTCCCCTCTCTCTTTAATTTCATCTAAAACTTCTTTTGCCTTTTTTTCTTTTTTTTCTATGTCTCTTTTTTGATTTTCAATTATTCTTTGAATAAATTCTTTTCCAACTTCATTAACACTCTTTATCTTCACTAAAACCACTCCTTATATGTTTTTCCATGGCCCTAAGATTTTTCTTATTATCAAAACAAATACTGATTTCTTCCTTTCTCTTTACATCTAAGTATTTATCAATTAATAAAGGAAAAACTCTAGCGATATTATCTACTATCGTTATATCTGCCATTTTAGATGTCCTTGAAAGAGGATTTAAATCTATTGCAATCACATTTTTGTTCATTTCAATTAATTTTTCGGTTCTATCTCCGTCTTCTAGTGGAACGATTACGGTATCAGCATTAAATATTCCTTTTTCAGTTACTTTAGCCCTATCATGATTCAATCCAGGAATCCTTTTATCTGGTTCTTTCCCTAATATATTTTTTAATCCATAGTCTTCAAGGTGTTTTATTATTTTTTCAATTCTTTCCTCGCTTCTATGAAATAAATTTACTTCAAATTTTATATCAGAGATTTCTTGGAGTTTCACTAGTTGTTCTGGAACTAAGGCAGCTGTATTACCATTAATTGATAATACAGGGTTTTTTGATTCATGCAATAATTTTACTGAAGCTTTTATTGAATTAACAGCTTCTTTTTTTGTTTCTTCACCCAAAAGATAATCAAATGTTTCTCCTCTCCCATGAGCTATTAAGCCTTGTTCTGTCACAATTCCTTTTTTTAATCCATCAACTATTTTTTCCCTAAGGCTAAGAGATTCATGTCTTGGATGGTCTTTAGGTGCCTTCATTTTTTATACCAACGAAGCTCCATCGATTGATATTTTTGCACTAAAGTAATTATTTGGTGATAAGTTCTCAATTTTTGAAGATGAAAAAATTGAATTACCTAACATCGCCATTGAGGCTTGAGGATGTTTCTTATTTAAAATATCCAAGATTTTTTTATTACCTAATTCAGTTTCTAGAGCAAATTCCTTTGATAAATGAAAAAAATTTTCTAAATTAGGTTCTCTAATAAGATTTTTTCTCTTTTTTTTACCAATTTTATTGATCTTAGAAACTTTTTCTTTGGATTTAAGGATTTTAGAGGTTTTTATTGAATCAAAAACATAAAAATGTAGTTTTTTCTCTTTGACAGGTATTTTATCAATTTCTGAATTATCTGCGTTTCCTTCTTTTTTCCTTATAACTAAACCACCTTCGTTTTGTGAAACAACATCTCCTAGTCCCGTTCTCTTTTTAACTTCTACTTCATGTGCTAAGTTAACTAATTCGTTTTGTGTAAATCTGTTTCCTATTGCATCATTGAAAGCTAGTAAAGAACTGAGGCATTCAGCACCGCTTGCTCCAAATCCTTTTCCTGTTGGGATTTTTTTGTTGAACTTGGTCTTTATTGAATAATTTTTGTCTAATTTTTGGTTCAACAACTTTAATGCATATCTAGAAACTCCCTCACTTTTCACGTTAGATCTCCCATCTTCCTTTGCCTTTACCTCCGCAATAATACCTCTATCAATATTTACTCCAGCACCTCTCGAACCTGAAAACTCAACTTTATCTTTTAAAAAAACTTCAAAGAAACCTGTGATATGGCCAGGGGCCCATGCCTTCCCTTTCATGTTCTTAAC
>CAYPLQ010000050.1:3655-4932 GCA_964411605.1 uncultured archaeon
CGTATTTGATATTTTATCCAATAAAACCCTAGATAACTCGTTTTTATTAATCTCTATTTCCTCTTTGTTATTTTTTGAGAGAAACAAATATTTCTTTATTTTATCATCAAATTCACTTATTTTATTGCCTATTACTATATCAGAATACTCTAATAAGGACTTAGATTTTTTTTCAATCTCTTTTAAATCTTTTTCTAGTTTAAAACTAACAACATCTACTTCAGGATGATTTGATTGAACTTTCTTAATAATTTTTTCTGTTGGAATTAATTTTATTTTATGGCTTTTCCGTGAATCGAGTTTGTGGTTTATTTTTTTTGTTTTGAAATCAGAGACTGCTGCAGAACAAATTAACACATTATACTCCTTATTATTCAATTTATTCATAATTTGGTTTTTCATTGATTCATAACTGGGTGCGTAAATATTTTCAACGCCTTTAGGTTTTTCTACATCTATTTTACCATGTATAAAAGTAGTTTCTGCTCCTCTTAATGCTGCTTCTTCTGCTATTTTCTTACCTGTCTCGCCACTAGCTTTATTTGTTAAAATTCTCACATCATCTATCTCTGTGTACGTTGATCCACCTGTTACTATTATTTTTTTGCGATTTAGTTCATTTTTGCTTAAATTTCTTTTTATATCAAAAATAATTTCATCGATACTAGCTAATTTTGCTGTCTCTTCTTCTAATTTAGGCCTAATAAAGTTTATTCCCTTTTCTTTTAGATAATCTATTTTTTCCAAAATTATTTTTTGATTTATCATTGATCGATGCATAGCTGGAGCTATTAATATAGGAATATTATTTGAAAGAGCTGTAGTCGCAAATGTAGTTACAGGGGTATCATCTATTCCCGAAGCTATTTTTCCTATAGTATTTGCTGTACTTGGTGCAATCAAATAAAGATCTGCTTCTCCTTTTTCCCCTACTTCTCTGACATGTTCTATTTCTCCTGTAATTTTTGTTATTACTTCCTTACCTGTAGCGTACTTTAAAGAATAAGGATGTATTATTTCTTTTGCTGATTCTGTCATCACTGCTTGGACTTCAGCACCATGTCTAATTAATTCTCTTGATAATTTAACAGACATAATAGCGGCTATACTTCCTGTTACACCTATAATTATTTTTTTATTTTTCAAAGCTTCTGATTTTTTTCCTTTAATTGACTGGGTAGGATGCATTATTTTATATCTTTTATTTTTTTGTTTTAATTATTATTGCAGAAATGTTATTGCAAGTAAATAAGTTACCATTGCTGATACAACTAACG
>CAYPLQ010000050.1:4942-9155 GCA_964411605.1 uncultured archaeon
GTATAAATTATTTTTGTTTTACTTACCCCACTAGTTCCAGCTACCAAGCCTGAACCAATTACAGAAGAAATTATTATTTCATTAAATGAAACTGGAATTCCTATGAGTGTCGCGGATTGAGCTATTAGGCTTGCAGATAATAAAGCCCCGGTTGCTCTACGAGGCCCTAATATAGAATATTCTCTCGAAACCGCTTGAATAATTTTTGGACTCGCTGTCCAAGCTCCTATCATCATTCCAAGGCCCGCAAAAATTAATAAAAAAACTAATTCCATTTGTATCGACCCAATCAATGGCCCTATTACCAATCCAGATTGGTTTGCTCCTGCTGTAAAGGCAGTATAGATTCCTAATACTAAAAGAAATGATTTTATTGTTTTAATTTTCTTCTTATCTTCTAAATACTTTCTAAGAAATTTTGATGTAAAAAAGCTTATGAAAACTGCTATAAAAGGAGCTATAAACCAAAATATGATTATTTGAAGTAATTTATCAATGTTTAAAATACCTCCTGCACCTACTCCAGTTCCTAAAACACTTCCTACCAATGTAAAAGCAGTGGGCATTGGATATTTAAAAATTATTCCACTTATAATTAAAATTGAAGAAGTAATCAAAATTATAGATGCAAGTGAAGAATTAAAGGTTATACCTGTTACTAATTTATTATTTATAGTGTTAGCTACTGATCCTCCTTGTATAACTGCACCTAAAAAAGCTGATATTCCTACAATCAAAGACCCTCTCAGAACACCTATAACTCCAGCTGAATTTATTGGACCAAAAGAGGGTGAAGCACTATTAGCTCCAATTACCCATGAAGTGATAAATGCACCTAAGAAAGCTAATATTATAAAAAGAAAAAGTAACGCCCCTAATTTCTTATTCCATCTTGAATTTCCCTACACAACTCTTCATCATTTATGTTTACTCTCATTATATATTCTTTATTTTCTTTATTTTTTAGGATATTATTTTTCTCATCTAAACTAGCTGATACTTTTTTTCCATCAAAATAATGTGGATTAGTTTTTGAGATTATGTACCTATAAATTATTTTTTCAAACCCTCTAAAAGATCTTCTAAATACTGCTTCAAGTGATTTTAGTAATTTAATTAAGTTTTCATTGAATCCTTTTTTCTTACTTTCTTGTAAATGACTTAGTTATGCCTTTTAGAGCTTCTTTTAATTCTGTAATCAATGAGTTATCTGAGTTTTCGATCTCAGATTCATCAATGCAAGCTATTTCTACGGTTTTATCTTTTACATCATTTTCCATGTCTTCGTCGTTTTTTGGTCTCCAATATTCCCAATCTTTAATCTTTTCTTCAGGAACCGATTCTCTTAATGCATCTGAAACTTTTTCACTGGTTTCAACGACATCTTCCCAGTCGCCCTCTATTTTTAAACCAGATACGGTTTTTTCCATATCTATATTCACCAATTTTTTCTACTTCATAACGTCGTTTTTTCTACCCATATAAATCTTTTGTGTGTCTCTAATAGTCATATTATTTAATTTAATTAAATAAAACAACATAATTAATGAATTCTTGAAAAAAATATTTTTGATTAAATGCTAACGGGCTATACAAAAAAAGATAAAAAATTAGCAAAATACGTTGGTTTGCCTATTGCAGTATTTTCTGTCTCGACAGCTGCTATCCTCATAAGATTTTCCAACTCTAACCCAATCACCATTGCATTTTATAGAATGTTTTTTTCTTCACTATTCTTCTTATTTCCTTTTTTAAAGAATAAAGGAATAAGAACAGAAAACAAAAAAAATCTTCTTTTAATAATTTCTTCAGGTATTTTTCTAGCCCTTCATTTTGCATTCTGGATTGCTTCACTTAATAAAACCACTGTAGCTTCTTCTGTAGTACTTGTGAGTTCACATCCTCTCTTAGTTATGTTTTTTTCAAGTAAATTTCTGGGAGAAGAGATAAACCAAAAAGCTTATTACTCAGTTTTGTTTGCATTATTAGGAGTTTTTTTGATAGCTCTTGGTGATTACTCCGTGAAAAATTGGAATGTCATTGGAGATATTTATGCATTAATTGGAATGTTCTTCCTTGGATTTTATATTTTAATTGGTAAAGTCGTTAGAAAAGACATATCTACATCTTCATATGTTTTTTCAGTTTACTCTGTAGCAAGTATTGTCTTAGGATTCGTATCTTTCTTTATTGGAACTAGTTTCAAAATATACCCTATAAAAGAATATCTGATATTTTTTTTATTGGCATTAATACCTACTTTATTTGGTCATAGCATCTATAATTGGGCTCTAAGATATGTAAAAGCAGATTTAGTTTCTATAACTTTGCTTGGAGAACCTATTATTTCTTCAGTATTGGCTTTAATTATTTTATCTGAATCACCACCTACTATAAGTTTAATTGGAGTATCCCTCACCATAATAGGAATTTATCTAAGCCTGAAATTGAGGTGAAACGACATTCTCTTCCAGCTAGAGGCTTTTTAAGTATTAAGATCAATGTGTTTTCTTAAACGGAGAAACTAAATTATATGAAGAGTTCTCTTTTTCTAAAAAATACAGTGGTTTAGAGCTGACTTCTCCCACAATTGAGGTAGGTAAGGCTTTCTGGCAAAATTTTATGTAACAATTTTAAGGAAAAGATTTTAATTACAAAAAGATTATTTAGTTGCGGTGTTTTTGAGGGAAATTATGGATTATGATGTTTGTATAATAGGAGGAGGGCCTGCTGGTCTTTTTTCAGCAGAAATATTATCAAATTCAAATCTATCTGTATGCCTCATAGACAAAGGAAAAGAGCCTCTGGAAAGAATTGAGAACCAAGATGTTTTATTTGGGATAGGAGGGGCTGGAGGACTTTCAGATGGAAAATTGAACTTGACACCCGATATTGGTATGGAAGTTGAAGATTTAGGGATAGGTAAAAAAGAGGCTAATGACCTTATAGAGTATGTAGATAATGTTTTTATTAGAAATGGAGTAAAAAAAGAATATTATGGCTCCAGAGACGAAAAAAGATTAGAAAAAATAGAAAATCTAAAAAGAAAAGCAGCTACAAAAGGAGTTACATTAGTATATGGTCCTCAGAAACACATTGGGTCAGATAAATTACCAAAAGTCATGGATAACATAATGAAGGAACTAAGAGCTAAAGAAGTTGATTTTTTAGTTCGAACAGAAGTTGAAGAAATTAATAAAAACAATCAAGAGTTTGAACTGAAAACAACTGGTCCTGATCTAACATGTGAACATCTAATTGCTGCTCCAGGGAGAAGTGGGGCTGATTGGTTCAGAGAACAAGCTGAAAATTTAGATGTAGATGTCTCATTTGGACCAATAGATGTTGGTGTAAGAGTGGAATTACCAAAAGAAGTGTTTGATCCAGTAACTGATGTAATTTATGACCCTAAGTTCAAGTGGAGGAGCAGGGGCTATGATGACTTAGTAAGAACCTTCTGCACCAACCCTAGAGGCTATGTCGCTACAGAACATTATGAAGACCTACTTTTAGTGAATGGGCATGCAAAAAAAGATACAAAATCAGAATTAACTAATTTTGCTTTACTAACTCGAATTCATTTAACGGAACCTGTAGAAGACACTAAAGCATATGGAAGAAAAATAGCAGAACTTGCAAATAAGATTGGGGGAGATAAACCTCTTGCTCAGAGATTGAAGGATCTAAGGAAATGGAGGAGATCCGATGAAGGTCGTATTTCTAATCTTCCATTCAAACCTTCACTTGATGACTACACCCCAGGAGACATCTCATTAGCACTTCCTCAAAGAATTGTGATGGATATTATTCATGGACTAGAAACACTAGAAGAATTAGTTCCTGGAGTTAATCAAGATCATACTCTTTTATATTGCCCTGAAATCAAATTTTATGATTCCGTATATAAAACAAATAATTTACTGGAAACAAATCTAAGAAAACTTAGAATAGCAGGAGATGGTGTTGGGAAATCAAGAGGTATAGTGGGTGGAGCTGTTTCAGGTATTTTAGCTAGTTTAGGAGTCTTGAAAGATAAGAAAATAAAACAAAAGGTACCAGATCCCCTAAAAAATGTTTTTAATAACAGAACTATTTCTGAAAAAAATCTTCGAGAGTAGGGGTATCATAGTCTTCAGATAATTTTTTTCTAACTTTGTTTGGATCAGACACTTCTAAACCAAAATATTCCGAAAAACTTGGTGTAGTGTAAAGT
>CAYPLQ010000051.1:0-2013 GCA_964411605.1 uncultured archaeon
ATTTTTATAAAATAATTAAATAAAGTTCATTAATTTGCTTAAACTAGAGGATTCCAAGTCTTTTATTATAGTTATTCCTTTCAGTTTTATTGAAACAGTGTAGCCTTGTTCTTTAAGGAATTCTAATACATCTTTAATAGTTTCTTTTTTGTCTAGATCTTTTTTTTGTTCCTGATTTTCTTTTGTTTCATTAGTAAAGACTTTTAGTATTTTGAAGATCTCTTTTAATTTACCTATTTTTTTGAGATTCAAAATAATTTTATCTTCACGTGCATCTATTTCGAAGACCTCTTTTTTCCCTAATTCCAGATTAACTTTTCCTTTGATCTCGAAATTCATTTTTCTTTCACTTCCATCTCCATCTCTCCGTTTAATTTTATTTTTCTATCGTCTACAGTTATTTCGCATTCTTCAAACTTAACTCCGGCATCTATATCTTCCTTGGAAACTTTTTTTAATAACTTCTTTATTTTTTCTAGCATTTTTATTCATCAAATAATATGAATACTTAAACATTAGGTTTTTTGAAATGATGGGTGGAATCTTTTGGTCATATAAATAGCGTCTTCGTTGTTTTCATAATAATCGATTTTTTCTCCAGCTTCTTTGAAACCCATTTTTTTGTAGAATTTGATGGCTTTTTTATTATTTTCTCTCACTTCTAAGTTAATTTGATTGAGGTTATTTTCTTTGATTTCCTCAAACAAATGTTCTATTAATTTTGAACCTATTCCTTTATTTTGGAATTTAGGAGATATGGCTATTGAAATTAATTTTGTTTCATTTTTATTTATTTTACCTGCTAGTACATATCCTATTATTTTTTCTTTGCTTTGAACTATATAAAAAAAATTATTTTTATTTATAAGTTCAATAAAAGCATTCATTCCGTATCCTCGTTCTCCAAATACCTTGCTTTCTATTTTTAGTACATCTATTAGATTTTCTTCTTTGAATTCTTTGATCTCGAAATTCATTTTTATTCGATAAAAATAATTGTATAATGATTACTAAAGAATGTTGAATAATAAATTAATTAGGGTGTTTTCAGGTTACTTAAAGGAGAGGTATGGCGATGCAGATAAGATTGTAGAGGTAGGTATTGGCAAAAGAAAAGGTGTCTACTATGAATTAAAAAACAAACTCGGTTCTGAGGTCATTTCTACTGATGTTGCTGGGGAAGAGGAAGATTATACTGATGACATTTTTAGTCCAACATTGGGGATTTATAGGGGAAGTGACTTAATTTATTCTATTCATCCTCCAATTGATTTACAGAAACCAATGGCTAGTGTGTGTAAAAAAATCGAATGCGATTTAATCATTATTCCCTTTAAAGATGAAATTTTGGATTTAAGTCATTTTTTTGAGGAATTTAAACTTAAAAACATAGAAAATCTAGTTTTTTATCAAGGAGAAATCTGATATTTTATTTAAAAAATTATTTTTTTTGGTCTAGTTCTTTCTTAAGTAAATTAATTTGGTTTTCTCTTATTTCTTCGAATTTTTTGTTGTCATATATTTTTTGAACTTTATCTGAAGCTTCTTTTGCTGCTAAAAAGTCTGGATATATTACTAAGTCGGCGCCTTTTTCATATAATTCTAATGCTGACTCAATTGAAGTGGCTGAGAGTATTTTTGTGGCTCTTTTATTTATGTTTTTTAAATTATTGAAGACTATTTTGTTTATGTCTTCGTTTTTTATTGTTGAGATAATTATTTTTGCGTATTTTGCATTTGCTCTGTCCAATGTAGATTTCTCTTTAGCATCACCGTATACAAGTTCTATTCCTTTGTCTTTGAATTTAGTAATTACTTCTGGGTTATTATCGATTAGAGCTATTTCTTCGTCTTTTTTTAGAAAATGAATTAGTCTTTCTCCTAATAATCCACCTCCTAATATCAGGATGTGGTTTGTTTTTCCACATTCTGTTGTACAGTATGTTTCTTCGTGCTCTGGTAATAGGTAGTTCTTTATTTTATTATACAAAGCTTCGTTAGAACTTAAGCTAT
>CAYPLQ010000051.1:2023-5217 GCA_964411605.1 uncultured archaeon
AATGCTGTTAGGGATAGGATTTTTTGGCTTATCTGTCCTGTTCCGTAACCCAAAATTGCTATAACGATTGAAAACTCAGAAATTTGGCCCAGTCCAATTCCTGTTTTAAAGCTGGTTTTGTTTCCAAAACCTAGTCGGTAGCTAATTAAGTAAATAAGTGCTGGTTTGATAATTATAGTTGCTATTAGTAAAAGTATAAATAAAATTAAGTATTCTATGAAACCACTAAATTCTATTAATGTTCCAATGTAGACAAAAAATATGGTTAAGAAAAAGTCACGCATTGGTTTGGCTTTATCAGCTATTTTTATGTTGTAAGGATAATTTGCTAATGTGATTCCTGTAATAAATCCTCCTACTGCTGTGGATAATCCTGCTTGGTTTGATATAGCTAAGAAACCGAAAAGTAAGGCAATTGATGTAAGGAATAGTAATTCATCGGAGTCGCCTAGGAACTCAAATAAGTAATCAACTAAATATTTGTTTATTAAAAAAGCGAATGCTATGATTAGTGAAGCTATTAATATTCCTTCTATGAGGGATGAAGAGGTTTCTTGGTTTGTTTGAGTTAGGACTGGGAGAACGGAAATTGCTAAGACAACTACTATGTCCTGTATTAATAAAATACCTAATGTTAATCGGCCATGAATAGATTTTAGTTCTCCTGAATCTAGTAATAATTTAATTAAAACGGCTGTAGAAGAAAAGGCTATTATTAATCCTACGTAGATGCCGCTTATAGGAGTATATCCTAATGAGGTCATTATTAAGTATCCAAGTAAAAAAAATGAGGCTAATTCGATGGTTGCTATAATCAGTACTGATTCTTTTACTTTTCTTAGTTTTGATAGATCTATTTCTAATCCAACTGTGAATAATAAGAAAGCTATGCCTAATTCAGCGAATATTTCTATTATTTCCATGTTACGTATTAGATCGAGGACTTGGGGGCCTAGAATTATTCCTGAAAAGACGTATGCTCCGATGAGGGGTTGGTCGAAATACTTTGATATTAATCCAAAAAAAACGGCTAATAGTAAGAGATAACCTATATCTGTTAGGAAGTTTTCAATTAAGCCAACTTCGGCCAATTAATCACCTATTTAATTAATTATAAATCGTGTTTCTTGGGTTTTTTGGTTTTCTATTGCTGTATTTTTTTGTTTAGTAGTTTTTATTTAATATAATTATTTTTTGTTTTAAAGAAATAGTATGGTTGTGAATAATGTAATTAGAATCAGTATCAGTATGGATACTACGAGGTAGGCTGTTGATTTGAGTTCTTTGTATTGTTGATCTATTTCATTTAGTGTTTTTTCTTTTTTTGTCATTTCTTTTCTTTTTTTCTTTGTTTTTTTGGGCCTAAAAATTTGTTTGAAATTATGAATAATACTTTCACTGACCTCCCTTGGTTTTTTTTATATACAATGTTGGTTATATTCCTCAATTAGGGGATTATAAATGGAAGATTACTGTATTAGGTTTTTGACATCGGAAAAATTGTTAGAGAAAACTGCTAAATATGATGAAAGAGTAGATAACTTTTTGAAGGCAAAGAGAAATTTAAGAACCGAGATCAATAGTCCCTAGCTTCTTTTTTTTATATTTATATCACCTTAAGATATTTAACGCACGTTAATTTTAAGTGGGATTAATCAAAAAAATAAATAACCCCCAAGGAGAGAGGATCTTAGCTCAAAAACCTCCTCCTCTCCCCCTCTTTTTCCCTATATAAGAAAAAACCACCTTATAGAATCATAAATAAAGAACATGTTAACAGATCAAATAACACTTAAACCATAAATAATTAAAGTCATTAACTAAAAAGCTTTATTTTTTTTTATTTAACAATGTTCATTTAATGAAAGAAAAAATACTCAGAGTCAATGTAAAAAAAGATGAAATAAAAGAAACTGAATTACCTAAAAAATACGAAGCGCTTGGAGGTAGAGGCCTAACTTCTCAAATAATAGCAGACGAAGTAAATCCAAAAAGCCATCCACTAGGCCCCAACAACAAAGTCGTTTTTGCCCCAGGAATTCTAACAGGAACAACAGCACCCACCTCAGGTAGATTATCTGTTGGAGGAAAATCTCCCTTAACCGGTGGAATAAAAGAAGCAAATGTAGGAACAAGTTTCTCACAGGATCTCCATAAACTAGGATACAGAGCAATCATTATAGAAGATAAAATAAAAGATGAAGACTATAAATTACTAAAAATAAACGAAGAAGGTGCAGAACTAGTAAATGCCCAAGAATGGTCAAACAAGGGATTATACGAAGCATTCGATGAAATACATAAAGAATACGGAGAAAATACCAGTCTTACAGGGGTAGGTATATCAGCTGAATTAGGAGGAGGGAACTCAGGAATCGCCTTTGATGACTTAGAAAATAAACCTAGTCGATACGCAGGAAGAGGTGGCTTAGGTGCTGTACTGGCGTCAAGAGGAATAAAATACATATTAGTAGATCCCAAAAACGCGGAAGGCGTCGAAATCAGTGATGAACAAGAATTCAACGAAGGTAAACAAAAACTAACTGATGCCTTAACAAATCATCCAGTAACCAAACCCGATGGATCACTTAATTCATACGGAACAGATGTCTTAATAAACATCATAAATGAAGCTGGTGCTCTGCCTCATAATAATTTCAGAAAAGGAACAAGTGAAAAAGCTCAAAAAGTCTCAGGAGAAAAGAAAGCTGAGATAATAAAAAAAAGAGGAGGAGACAGACCACATCCATGTAGTCCAGGCTGCATAATCCAATGTTCTGAAAATTGGGTTCAAGAAGATGGAGAAGAAGTTGGAGTATTGGAATACGAATCAGTATGGGCTCTAGGACCTAATTGTGGAATATTTGACTTAGAAACAATAGGAGAGCTAAATAAAACCTGTAATGACTTAGGTCTTGATACAATAGAAACAGGCGACACATTAGCAGTAGCAATGGAAGGAGGCTTAGCTGAATTCGGAGACAAACAGAAAGCTCTTGAATTACTTGAAGAAATAAGACAAAAATCTCCAACAGGAAGAATACTCGCCAATGGAACAGAATACACAGCAAAAGCATTCGGTGTCCATAGATCACCTACAGTCAAAGGACAAGGAATGCCCGCATATGATCCAAGAGCAATAAAAGGCATTGGAGTCACATATGCATCAACACCAATGGGAGCTGATCACACAG